>NZ_JBSGYQ010000014.1:102342-114795 GCF_053610585.1 Streptomyces sp. NPDC054887
GGGGGCGGGGTGTTTTTGGGTTTTGCACCGCACTCGCGGGGGCGGGGGGGGGGCCGGTGGCGGGGGGGGCCCCGGGGCCGGGCGGCCCCGGCCCCCCAGGGCCGGGGAGGACCGCTCCGGTGCGACCCCGTTTCACGAACGGGGGCGGTCCGCGTCACTCCGCGGTGAACTCGCCGAATTCACCCGAGTGGCCGTTTTCAGCGGGCGGCGTTTCGCCAATGGCCCAGTGACGAGCATGCGGACAGCCCATTAGTACGACTTTCTGCCTACTGTCGGACGCGTCGGCACGAACGACGATCGTAGGAGGAGTCATGTCCAAGAGGCGCCGTCTCACAGGCACCTGCGTCGGGACGGTTGCCATGGGTCTCGTCGTCGCCGGTGGTGTTCTCGCGGGTGGCACGGCGGGAGCTTCGCCCGCCGCCGACCCGTCCCCGGTCGCCGTCCCCTCCCCGGCCGAAACCCCTTCCCCGGCCACGGACGCGACTCCGTCCGGGGCGCCGTCTCCGCTCCCGGCCGAGGACGGGGGGCCCTCCGGGGGGCCGTCGCCCGCCCCGGCCGGGGACGACGACACGCCCCGGGAGCAGTTCCCCGCCATCGGCGCCTATCTCGACTACGGGCCCGACGGTGTGCGGCGGATGAGCGAACTCTCGGAGTGGCTGGGCGGTGCGGAGCTGTCGGTCGGTCACACGTACCTGCCGGGTGACATGTGGCGGAACATCGAGGGCCGCCCCGAGTTCCTGCGCCCCTGGGCCGAGTGGCGGCGCGGTGCGCCGGACCGGATGTTCGTGCTCAACGTGCCCATGATGGAACGGAACGAGGAGCGCCTCGACGACGACGAGGTCCGCGACCTGCTGCGGGAAGGCGCCCGGGGTCGCTTCGACCGCCACTACCGGAAGCTGGCCTCCAACCTGGTGAAGTCGGGTGTGCCGGACACCGTGATCGTCCTCGGTTGGGAGATGAACGGGACGACGTACTCGCACCGCTGCGCTCCCGACCCCGGCGCCTGGAAGGCGTACTGGAACCGCGTCGTCGCGGCGATGCGTTCGGTGCCCGGCCAGCAGCTCCGGTTCGACTTCGCGCCGAACCGCGGCATCGACGCCATTCCGTGGACCGAGTGCTACCCGGGCGACGACGTCGTCGACATCATCGGCATGGACTCCTACGACCAGCCGCCCGGCGACACGTTCGAGCAGCAGGTGTCGGACCCGTACGGACTCCAGGCGCAGGTCGACTTCGCCGCCGAGCACGGCAAGGCGATCTCGTACCCGGAGTGGGGCCTGTTCCGCAACGGCGACAACCCCGCGTACATGGAGGGGATGCTCGACTGGATGGCCCGGCACAAGCCGCTGTACCAGACCATCACCGACTACTGCCCGCACGGCGTGTGGCAGTGCGAGGAGAACCCCGAGTCGTCGGAGGTCTTCCGCTCCCGGCTGTCCGGGTGGCAGTCGCCGCCCGTGACGCAGACGCCGCCCTCCGCTCCCCCGTCCGCCCCGCCGGCGCCGCCCCAGGCGCCCGCGCCCTCGCCGTCCGCGCCGAAGCCCGGCGAGGGCAGGCCGGACAGGCCGACGCCGACGGAGCCGCCCCGGCGGCCGGGCGACCAGGAGGGCACCCACTCCGACGCCTGGTGCGTGCCGATGAGCATGGGCGAATGGATCAACCAGTGGATGCGCGACTTCACGGTGTGCGTGCGGCCCCGCCTCCCTGAGCGCTGGAAGTCCTGACCCCCTCCGCCCGCCAGTTGTTCACCCGGTCGCGCCAGTCGCGCGCCGCCGGGAAGCGGGCGGTGACGGTCCCGGCGGCCCGGTCCCGCATGGTCACCTGAGACTCGCGCACGCGCAGCAGGGGCTCCAGGGGGGACCGGGCCAGCAGCAGGCGCTGGTTGGTGACCGCCGCCGGACGCCAGTGGTTCTTGTACGCCTCCGAGCCGCGCAGCAGGCTCAGCACCGCGCGGCCCGAGTCCGCCGCCAGCTGCGCCTCGTGGCGCAGCAGCATCGTCGTCACGTCGACCTTCCTGTCCCGCAGCGCCGGGTCGGCCCCGTACAGGTAGCCGCCCGACAGCAGGCCGGACTGGAGCGTCATGCTCACCGCCACCACCTCGCCGCCCAGCCGGAACTCGGTGAGCGCGGCGTCGCCGTCCCGCAGCATCCGCTGCCCGGCGCGCACCAGGTGTGCGGCGAAGCGGGGCCTGAGGTGCTCGACGTTGACACCCCGGCCGCGCCACTGCTCCTCGTGCAGGCGCAGCAGGCGGCCGACGGCCGCGGGCACCTCCGGCTCGCTCACCACACGGGCCTCGACGCCCAGCGCGTCGATCTTGCGCAGCTTGGCCCGCACGCGCTGGGCCCTGCTGCTCGGCATCCGTCCGACCAGGCCGTCGATCGGTTCGGCCGGGAGTTCCATGCACGTCGAGTCCGTGAGGCGGGCCCGGGCGCCGGTCCACCTCTCGTACAGCTGCTCGGCCGCCGCGCCGGGCCGCACCTCGCGCAGGTCGATCACCGCCTGGCGGGCGGCGCGGTCGAGGCCGCGTTCGAGCGCGGTGAGGGCGCCGGGCGTCTCCTCGTCGTCGACCAGGACGTCGGCGAAGTCGGAGATCGCGCCGCCGAGGGGCACGAGCAGCGGCATCGGGCGGTGCACGAGCATCAGCGGCGCGGCGCCGACGAGCCGGCCGTCGCGGCGGGCCAGTACGACGCGCAGACGGCCCCTCGTGCCGTACGACAGCCACCAGGAGTGCAGCCAGGCGTGGCTCTGGAACGGGGTGGACGCGGCGCAGCGCCGGTGCAGGGCGTCCCACTCGGGCTGGAGCCGTGCGAACCGGGCGGGGTCCCGGCACAGGGTGGCGGTGAGGCCGCGGCCGGCCATCACACGAGCTCCCGCTCGGCGTCGGCTGCGGCGTTCGCCTTGGACCGGGCGTTCGCCTTCGCCTTGGTGTTCGCCTTCGCGGCGGCGGGCTTCCCGCCGTTCGCCGGCGCGTCGGCGCTCGCCCCGGTGGGGGCGGTGGACGGGGCGGGCACCGACGCCGACGGGGTCCTGCGGGCGCGGTGGGGGCGTACGAGGAACGCCAGGCCGCCGAGGAGACCGCCGGTGCAGCCGCCCACGGCGGCGCTGATACCGGCGGACGGGGAGGCCGGCTCGGCCGGGGCGATCGCCTGCGAGAAGACGATCAGCTTGACGCCGGTGTTCTTCGCGACGTGGTTACTGCTGACCTGCACCGCTTCCGCCACCGCGTTCGCGATGTCGGCGGCGACGGCCGGCTTCGTGGCGGTGCCGGTGATCGCGATCATCGGCGAGTCGGGCGACGTCTCGGTACTGACCTGGGTACGGAGCGCCTGCGGCGGCACCCCCGCCGCGACGCGCGCGTACGCGAGGGTGGAGTCGCTGGTGGTGATCCGGCCGTACGCCTGGGCGTAGCCGAGCGCGGCGGTCGGCTCCGTGCCCTTGCCGGGGACGGCCACGACGTAACTGGTGGCGGTGTACTGCGGCGTCTTGAGGACCCCGTACGACACTCCGCACAGCGTGCCGAGAAGGGCGCACACCGGCACCGGCCACCAGGCCGGGACGCGGGTCGCTTTCGCCTTCCGCGCGGTCTGTGCGAGGAGCCGGGTGAGGCGGCCGGGGGCGGCGGGGGGCAGCTGGTCCTGCCGCTGGTCGGGGGAATCGGTCATCGGTTGGCTTCTCTCCTGGTCGGGGGAGCTGAGGCGAGGGCGCGTTCGTACACGTCCATGAGGCGGGCGCTGCTGCGTGCGATGTCGTAGTGGCCGACGGCGGGCGGCGGGGGCAGGCGGCGCACTCCGCCCTCCATGCGCTGCCGCAGGGCCGCCGTCAGTTCACCGACGCTGCCGCTGATGCGCCGGGCGCCGGGTGCGTGGCCCGGCGGCAGGTCGTCGATGGCGGGGCAGGTGCGGTGGAGTACGGGCAGCCCGGCGGCCAGGGCCTCGACCACGGCCAGGCCGAAGGCCTCCTCCCGTGACGTCGACACGAAGACGTCCATGGCGGAGAGGAGGGCTGGGACGGGGGTGGGGGTGAGGCCGGGAGTGATGCGCGTGTCAGGTGTGGCAGACGTGGCGCAAGTGGCTGGCACGGCGGGTGTGGTGGGCACGGTGGATGTGACCGGAGTGGCGGGTGTGGTCATGAGGGTGGCCGGTGTGGTGGGGGCCGGCTGAGTGGCCGGGGTGCGCCGGGCGCCTGGGGCGCGGTGGGTTTCCTGGGTGATAAGGGCGTCCGGGGCGCGGTGGGTTTCCTGGGTGTCGGGGGCGCATTCGCCCAGGAAGCGGATGCGGTCCGTCGCGCCCAGACGGGCCGTCAGCGTGCGCAGGGCGTCCGTCTCGGGGCCGTCGCCCGCCAGCAGGAGCCACGCGCCGGGCAGCGCCGCCACCGCGCGGACCAGTACGTCGAACCGCTTCCCCGGCACGACCCGGCCCACCCCGCCCACCACGAAGGCGTCGGCGGGGATGCCGAGCCGCGCACGGGTCGCGGCGCGCACCGCGGCGTCGTAGCGGAACCGCGCGGCGTCGATGCCGTTGGGGACGACGTGGATGCGCGCGGCCGGCACGCCCCAGTCGCGCAGCCGCCCGGCCACCGTCGTGGACACGGCCACGGTCGCCGAACCGAGGCGTTCGGTCGCCAGGTACAGCGCGCGGGCCCCGCGGGTGAGCGGACGGCCCTCGATCTCCGTCTTCCCCAGCGAGTGCTCCGTGGCGACCGTGGCCCCGACTCCCGCGAGCCGGGCGGCGATTCGCCCGTACACGCAGGCGCGGTACAGATGCGTGTGGACGAGGTCGTACCCGCCGCTGCGGACGAGCCGCGTCAGGGCGGGCAGCGCCTTGAGGTCCCGGTTGCCGCCCATCCCCAGGTGCGTGACGCGCACGCCGTCCGCCCGCAGCCCCTCGGCCACCGGACCGGGGTTCGTGAGCGTGACCACGTCGCAGGACACCGGCAGGTGCCGCAGCAGCAGGCGCAGTTGCTGCTCGGCTCCCCCGACGCCGAGGCCGGTGATGACGTGCAGCGCCCTCATCGGGCGGCGCCGTGGCGGGCGAACCGGTGCCGTGCGCGTTTCGCCCACAGGCGCAGCTCCCCGTCGGCGTGGCTGACGTGGGTGCGCGGCAGGGCGTACGGGCCGAACAGGGGGCCAGGAGCGATGGCGAAACCGTGGGCGTAGCCGGCGGCCTCGACCGAGCGGACCGCCCTGGGGTCGATCGTGCCGTACGGGTAGCAGAAGCTGTCCGGGGCGGTTCCGGTGATCTCGCCGATCAGTTCCCGGCTCTCCTGCGTCTCGCGGCGCAGCTCGTCGTCGGAGAGGTCCGTCAGGCGCCGGTGGTACAGGCCGTGCGAGCCGACGTGCATGCCCGCCCGCGCCGCTTCGGCGATCTCGTCCCGGGTGAGCAGGGGCTTGCGCGGGCCGAGCGGGTCCCACTCGTTGGAGCCGCCGCACCGGCCGGGCAGGACGAACACCGTGGCGGAGCAGCCGTGGCGGCGCAGTACCGGCAGGGCCGCGTGCAGGAAGTCGGCGTAGCCGTCGTCGAACGTCAGGCCGACCAGGCCGGTGGCGCGGCCCGCCGCGTGGGCCCGCAGCAGCGTGCCGACGTCCACTCCGGTCAGTCCGCGGCCGCGCAGCCACCGCAGGTGCCGGTCGAGCCGGTCGGGGGCGACGGTGATGCCGTACGGGTCGTCCGCCGGGTCTGCCACCGAGTGGTACATCCAGATCCACGGCGGGGCGTGCGGACCCGACGGGGGGCGTCTGGACAGGGGGTGCTCGGACCGGGCGTGCTCGGAGAGTGCGTGGTCGGCGAGTGCGGAGTTGCGGGTCGCCGTTTCAGCGGCCATGACGGAACCTCTGTTGGGTGAGGGCCAGCAGGTGGACGACCTCCGGGGCTCGTACCGCGAGCCCGGAGAGAACGAAGACGGCGGGAACGAGCACGCAGCCGGCGGCCACGCTCAGCAGGGGGCCGCCCGGCGTCACCGGCGCCGCCGCCCATCCGGCGGCGGCGGCCGCGGCGGCGGCGACGGTCAGACGGGCCAGGGCGGCGGCGACCGTCCGGACGCGGATGGGGACCACGCGCGATCCGAGGCCGCCGAGGAGGAGCAGGGCCGTCGTACTGATGCCGACGGCGTTCGCCGCCGCGATGCCGTACACGCCGAAGCTCCCCACCGCCGCCGCGCCCGCCGCGGTGGTGACCGCCAGGCCGGCGGCCATCGCGGCGGCCGGGTACCAGGTGGGGCGCCCCGCGGAGAAGAACGGGCGGCTCAGGGCACCCACCAGGCAGTGGCCCAGGAGGCCCATCGCGTACACGCGCATGACGGTCGACGTGGTGGCGGTGTCCCGCGCGTCGAACGCGCCGCGCTCGAAGAGGACTTCGATGATCTGCGGCGCGTAGCCGAGGACCATCGCGGTGCCGAGGAGTACGACCGTCCCGGCCAGGGCCAGGTCCCTCTCGACCCTGCGGCGGGCTCCCTCCTCGTCCCCCTCCGCCATCGCGCGGGCGACCACCGGGTACGTCACCGTGCAGATCATGAGGGACAGCACCATCGGCATCTGCGCGACCTTCTGCGCGTAGTTCAGGTGCGAGATGGCTCCGCCGGGGAGCGGTGACGCGAGGAAGCGCTCGACCAGTACCTGGGCCTGGCGGCCCACCGCGAAGAGCACCACGGGGGCCAGGACCGCCATGGGGAGCAGGTGGGTCAGGGGTGTGCTGGTGTGGGGGGTGGGGGTGTCGGTGCGGGTGGGTGGGGTGCGGGTGGGGTTTTGTTTTGTCAGGTGCAGGAAGGTGGGGAGCTGGGTCAGGATCATCAGGACGCTGCCCGCCGCCACCCCCGCCGCTGCCGCCCTGACGCCCCAGAGGTCGTACAGGGTCAGCGTCGTGACGATGATCCCGACGTTGTACGCCGCGTAGACGCCGGCCGGCAGCAGGAAGCGTCCGTGCGCGCGCAGGGCTGCGCTGAAGTATCCGGTGATGCCGAAGGTCAGTACGGTGACGGCCGTCAGGCGGGTGCACTCGATGGCCAGTTCCGGGTCGCCGAAGCCGGGGGCCAGCAGGCGCACCAGCCAGGGCGCGCCCAGGATCAGCAGCACGGCCGTGCAGGCCAGCGCCGCGCAGAGCCGGGGAAGCGTGGCGAGGACCAGGGCGCGTACGGCGTCGTGCGAGAGGGTCGGGTCCTGGGTGCGCTGGGCGGCCCGGCGGGCCAGGGCGTGGCTGAAGGCGGGGACCAGGAGGAGCGCCATGGCGTCCTCGATCAGCAAGGTGGACGCCATTTCCGGGACGGTCCAGGCGATAAGGAAGGCGTCGCTCTCCACGCTCGCGCCGAAGAGGTGGGCGATGGTCTGGTCCCGGAGCAGGCCCAGGAGTGCCCCGGCTGCGGTCAGCGCGGCGGTTACGGCGGCGGCCCTCGCCAGGAAGCGGCCCAGTCCGGGGGGTGCGGATGCTTCCGGGGGGTGCGGGGTCGTCGCCGTGGCGTGGGGGGCCGGGGGGGGCGGGGTCGACGCCGTGGCGTGGAGGGCCGGGGGGTGCTCAACCCCTGGCGCCGTGGTGGTGTGCGGTGCCGGGGGCCCTGGGGTCGGTGCCGCGCCGGGGCGTCTCCTCGGGCGCCGAACGTGCGGGGTGGTGCGGTCTTCGGGGTGGTTGCGTTCGACACCCTGCGGGGAGCGCCCCGGCACGTCCCCTCCCGCCACCGTGGCAGGTGACGCGGGGGGTTGCTGCACCCCTGGCGCTGTGGCGGTCCGCGAGGGCTGCTCGGCCCCTGGCGCTGTGGCGGTGCGCGGGGGCGGCTGGAGCCCTGCACCTGTGGTGGCGTGCGGGGGCTGCTCGGCCCCTTGCGCTGGGGTGCTGTGCGGGGTGGTCCTGGGGGGTTCTTGTACGGGGGTGTCTGTCATCGCTGTGCCTCGGGGGACAGGGCCCACCAGGCCGCCAGGCCCAGGATTACGCCGGTGAGGACCGTCGAGGGGCCGCCGATGTCGGCGTACAGGAAGTCGACCGTCTGGTAGACCGCCAGGCCGACGGCCGCCAGGCCGCAGTCCGCGGCGGGGTGGGCCCTTCGCAGTCGGCGCAGGGACGCCGTCAGGACCGCCGCCCAGGTGCCCACGAAGGCCGTCAGGCCGATCAGGCCCTGTTCGCTGAGGACCAGGAGGTACATGTTGTGCGGTGAGAGCAGGGGCTGCTTGTGGAACGTCTGGCCGGCTCCCGCCGTGTCGCTTCCCGAGGAGAGGCCGATCGACGCGTGGCCGTCGCGGTGGACGGGGAAGCCCTTGAGGCCCACGCCGGTGGCGGGGTCGTCCTGCCACATGCTCGCGGCGGCGGCCCACATCGTGTACCGGTCGTTGACCGAGCGGTCGGGGGTCTTCGTCACCTCGGTGATGCTGGTGAGGCGTTCGGAGATCATCTGTGAGCCGACGCCGAAACCGCCCACCAGCACGACACCGGCCGCCGTCAGTGCGGCCAGCGCCTTGGCCGCCTGGCGCGGGCCGGTGAGGAGGATCATCGCCACGGCTGCGACGGCCGTGGCGATCCACGCCCCTCGGCTGAAGGACACGGCGAGCGGGACGGTCAGCGCCGCCGAGGCCGCGATCGCGCAGGGGCGTACCCAGGGCGGCGCGGTCTTCGGCGTGCGCAGGGCCAGGGCCAGGGTCGCCAGCAGGCCGTAGGAGACGACCGTGGCCATCCCCATGACGTCGGTCGGGCCGAAGGTGCCCACCGCTCTGATGTCCTCGCCCATGTACGACGCGCCGGTGCCGGTCGCGTACTGGTGGACACCGATCGCGCCCTGGGCCAGCGCGAGGACGATCAGGGCGCCGGTGACGACGCGGAAGTGGTGGGGCGTGCGCAGGAGGAGGACCACCGCCGCCGGGACCAGGACGAAGACCTGGAGGTAGCGGACGAAGCCGGTGAGCGCGGCGGTCGGGTCCGTGGCGGTCGCCGTAGCCACGGCGATGCCGACGGCGGGCAGGCCGAGGACCAGCGCGGCGACGGGGGTGAGGGGGCGTCGCCGCAGTGCTCCGGCCAGGGCGACGGCCACCAGGGCGCAGGACGCGATGTCGGCCGGCGTGATGTTGGCCGACGGTCCGGCCGCCGCCGCCTGGACGGGCACCGCCAGCAGCAGCACCGTGGCGATCAGCGGGAGGAGGGGGAGGCGGACGCGGGGGGCCGCGGTCGCCCACAGGAGGGTCATGCTCAGCTGCCTCCGAGCCGGAACAGGGAAGCGGCGGTGCGCGTGAGGATGCACACGTCCTGCCAGAGCGACCAGGTCTCGATGTAGTGGTTGTCGAAGCGGGCGCGGTCCTCGATCGAGGTGTCGCCGCGCAGGCCGTTGACCTGCGCCAGGCCGGTGATGCCCACGGGCATCCGGTGGCGGGCCTGGTAGCCGGGGTAGGCGCGGCTGAACTTGGTGACGAAGTACGGGCGTTCGGGGCGGGGCCCCACCAGGCTCATGTCGCCGCGCAGGACGTTCCAGAGCTGGGGCAGCTCGTCGAGGGACGTGCGGCGCAGGATGTTGCCGGTCGGACTCATGCGGTGGTCCGTGGCGACGCTCCAGCGCGTGGCGGACTCGTGCTCGTCGGCCGGGCGGAGCGTACGGAACTTGAGGAGCGTGAAGGGGCGGCCGTCGCGGCCGATGCGCTCCTGGCGGAAGATCACGCCGGGGCCGTCGGAGAGGCGTACGGCCAGGGCGCACACGGCCATCACCGGCGCGGCGGCCACCAGCGCCACCGCTGCCACCAGGGCGTCCATGGCCCGTTTGGCCGCCCGGGACAGGGGTCTGCCGCTGTGCAGGGGGCGTACGGCGAATCCCCAGAGGTGGTCCGGGTCCTTCGTGGGCGCGCGGCCCTCGACCTGCCACAGGCGGCAGTCGTGCTCGGTGAGGAGGGCGACGAGCCGGGCGTCGGGGAGCTGTTCGGGCGCGTGGGTGAAGACGGCGTGGCGTACGGAGTTCTGGATGACCGCGCGGGACACGTCCTCCGGCGTCGTCAGCACCGGCAGGGTGTCCGTGCCGGCTTCCGTGTGGGCCTCGTCGACCCTGCCCACCGGGCGCAGTCCGTACTCGGCCCTCGTGTGCAGGGCCGCCGCGATCTGGTGGGCGACCGGTCCCCGGCCCACGATCAGCGCCGACTGCGGGCGGCGGGCCGCCGTCCGGCGGCGGATCCGGTAGACGGCGGCGCGGGCGGCGCAGCTCAGGAGCGTCTGGGCGGCGACGGCGAGGGCGAGGGTGCTCCAGGGCAGCGCGTGCCGCGGGGCGTACGCGGTGAGGGCTTCCGCGGTGGCGTACCACTGGATCAGCGCGAGGAGCAGCAGCGGGGGGATCTCGGCGAGCGCCGACGGGGACAGGCGGGGGCGGTAGAGGCCCCGGCAGGTGTGCAGGGCCAGCATGAGCGCCGCGAGGGGGGCGAGCACCACGGCCGGCCACGGCGTCAGCGCCAGGGTGAGCGCCACGGCCAGTGCGTCGGCCGCGAGCGGTCCGGCGACGGGCCCGCTGCGGCGGATGCTCCGGGGGGCGAGGGGCACGGGGCGGCGGCCGGTGGCGCTCCTCGGCGGGCGGACCGTCGTGGCGGCCGGCGCCACGGCCGTGGTCTGGGCGAATGCACTCTCCGTCGTCATCGCTCGGTGCGCTTCCTCGTCATGGGTCGGTGCAGGCTGAGAAGTTCCCGATAGAGGTCGGAGACGGCCGCGGCGGTCGTGCGCACGTCGCGGGCCGACCGGGTGTGGGTCTGTGCCTCGCGGCCGAGGGCCGCGCGGAGTCCGGGGTCGGTGAGCAGGGCGGTGAGCGCGGCCGCGAGGGCGGCCGGGTCCTCCGGCGGTACGAGGCAGTGCGCCTCCTGGCCGGGCGGCAGGCTCTCCCGGGCGCCGCTGACGTCGGTCAGTACGACGGGCCTGCCGCAGGCCATGGCTTCGAGCGGGGCCAGGGCCATGCCCTCCCAGCGGGACGGGAGGACGACGACGTCGGCGGCGTGGAACCACGACCGGGTGTCGCGGCTCGCGCCCGCGAAGAGCACGCCGGGCGGGGCGTCCGCCTCCAGCCGCTCGCGGTCGGGGCCGTCGCCCACCAGGACCAGCCGGGCGCCGGACGCCGGCACGTCCCGCCAGGCCCGCAGCAGGACGTCCTGGCCCTTCTGGCGGCACAGGCGGCCGACGCAGACCACCAGGGGAGCTCCGGCGCGCAGGCCGGAGAGCAGGGGCAGCGCGGCGCGGGCCGGGGCCCGGCTCGCCCCGTCGTCGGGGCGGAAGTGGCGCAGGTCCACGCCGTTGCGGATCACCGACCAGCGGGCGGCGATGCCGGCCTCCTCCCCCGTCCGGCGCTCGCTCTCGCTCACGCACAGGGTCCTGGCGGCCCAGCGGGCCCCGTACCGCTCCCAGGTGCGGGCGAGGGCGGCCTCCCGGCCCCGTACCGCCTCGAAGGACCAGGCGTGCGGCTGGAAGACGGTCGGCACGCGTCCGCGCAGGGCCAGCCGGCCGGCGAGCCCGGCCTTGGCGCTGTGGGCGTGCACGACGTGGGGGCGGCTGCGGCGGATGAGCCGGGCGGCGGTCACGACCTCGCCGGCCAGGGCCGGACCGGGAGCGCGTTCGGCGGGCCAGGCGTGTACGCGCGCCCCCGCCGCGGCGGCCTCGGACGCCAGGGTGCCGTCCGGCGGACAGGCGACGACGGCGCGCAGCCCTTCGGCCGTCTGCGCTCTGACGAGATCGGTGACAACGCGCGCGACTCCCCCTTCCACCGGCTGAACGAGATGAAATACCGTCAGTTGGCTCGGCTCAATCCAACTCTGTTGCGGCACGGGCGGCTCTCTTCATACGTGGACCGTAGAACTGACCGAGAAAGCAACCGCGTATTTCGGCTTTCCGACTGGGCGACAAAAGCAGAAGTGAACTTTGTCAGACAGACAGTGGGAAAATCGCGCATGAACGCGCCCGTTCGGCCATTTGGAGCCGCGCACGGGAAAGGAGTTCCGGGGGGCTTCACATGCTGGGAAAGGCCATTGCGCCCGTGTCCGGAAACCACCCATCGGGTGATCGCGTCGAAAGGGCTACTGTCCGGTAGGCGCGTGGGGGTGTTCTTCGTACGCGCCGAGCCCGACCAGGCGCAGCAGCGCCAACAGGTCCGGGCCGGCGCCCCGCAGCCGCAGGCGGCAGCCGGATCGGCGGGCGGTGAGCCGGAGGCGGGCCAGCGCCTCGACGGCGGTGAGGTCGGGATCGGTGAGCCGGGCGACGTCGCACAGCACCTCGGTGGCGACCGCGTCGCACAGCAGCTCGTCCAGCCGCGCGCACAGGAGGGGGACGTCGGCAGGGGTCACCCGGCCGGCGACGACGAGAACGGTCGGCATCGTGGCATCCACATGGGGAAGACCCCGGCCGGGTCCGGAACTCATCGGTGAACGGAAGCGGGGGGGGGGGGGGGGGACCCGCCCCCCCCGCCGGGGTTTTGGGCGGCCGGCGGCGGGTGGGGGCCCCCCCCAACGGGGGGGGGGGGTGGTGGGGCGGC
>NZ_JBSGYQ010000014.1:114805-137888 GCF_053610585.1 Streptomyces sp. NPDC054887
GCCCGACGCCCCCCACCCCGCCCCGCCCCCCCGCACCACCCTGCGCATCGCAGGATCCGGGTACCTCCGATATCTACACTATTTACTGCGTCGGCAGCGTCAGATGTGTATAAGAGACAGGTTTTCGCCCGCGCGTCAGGCGATGCGGCCCAGCACGATCGGGTTCGGCGTGAAGTCCGTGCCCTCGGGGGAGGTGAGAACCCCGCCGTTCAAGGCTTCGAGCGCGTACTCGAACTTCTCCGGGGTGTCCGTGTGCAGGGTCATCAGGCGCTGGCCCGCGGTGACCTTGTCGCCCGGCTTGGCGTGGAGCTCGATGCCCGCGCCCGCCTGCACCTGGTCCTCCTTGCGCGCGCGGCCGGCGCCGAGGCGCCAGGCGGCCACGCCGACGGCGTACGCGTCCAGGGTGGTGAGCACGCCGGACTCCGACGCGTGGACGACGTGCTGCTCGCGGGCGACCGGCAGGGCCGCGTCCGGGTCGCCGCCCTGGGCCGCGATCATGCGGCGCCAGACGTCCATCGCGGAGCCGTCGGCGAGCGCCCTCGCCGGGTCGGCGTCCTTGAGGCCGGCCGCGTCGAGCATCTCGCGGGCGAGCGCGAGGGTCAGGTCGACGACGTCCTGGGGGCCGCCGCCGGCCAGTACCTCGACGGACTCGCGCACTTCGAGCGCGTTGCCCGCCGTGAGGCCGAGCGGGGTCGACATGTCGGTGAGGAGCGCGACCGTGCGTACGCCGTGGTCGGTGCCGAGGCCGACCATGGTGGCGGCCAGCTCGCGGGCGTCGTCGATGTTCTTCATGAAGGCGCCGGAGCCGACCTTCACGTCCAGGACGAGCGAGCCCGTGCCCTCGGCGATCTTCTTGGACATGATGGAGGAGGCGATCAGCGGGATCGCCTCCACCGTGCCGGTGACGTCCCGCAGGGCGTACAGCTTCTTGTCCGCCGGGGCCAGGCCGTCGCCCGCCGCGCAGATGACCGCGCCGGTGGACTCCAGGACGTTCAGCATCTCCTCGTTGGAGAGCAGGGCGCGCCAGCCGGGGATGGACTCCAGCTTGTCGAGCGTGCCGCCGGTGTGGCCGAGGCCCCGGCCGGAGAGCTGGGGCACGGCCGCGCCGCAGGCGGCGACGATCGGCGCGAGGGGCAGCGTGATCTTGTCGCCGACGCCGCCGGTGGAGTGCTTGTCGGCGGTGGGGCGGGAGAGCTGGGCGAAGTTCATCCGCTCGCCCGAGTTGATCATCGCGGCGGTCCAGCGGGCGATCTCGACCCGGTTCATGCCGTTGAGCAGGATCGCCATCGCGAGGGCGGACATCTGCTCGTCGGCGACCTCACCGCGCGTGTAGGCGTCGATGACCCAGTCGATCTGCTCGGGGCTCAGTTCGCCCTTGTCGCGCTTGGTCCGGATTACGGAGATGACGTCCATTGAGGTTCCTAGGTTCCTTCCGGGGTGCCGGGCGCCAAGTGCTGGGGGCCGAAGGCGTCGGGGAGCATGTCGGCGAGCGTGCGGATGCCCGCCGACGTGTCGAGCAGGAGCGCGGGGCCGCCGAATTCGTACAGCAACTGCCGGCAGCGGCCGCAGGGCATGAGGATGTCGCCCTGGCCGTCGACGCAGGTGAAGTGCGTCAGGCGGCCGCCGCCGGTGGCGTTGAGCTGTGAGACGAGGCCGCACTCGGCGCACAGGGAGAGGCCGTAGGAGGCGTTCTCCACGTTGCACCCGGTGACGGTGCGGCCGTCGTCGACGAGGGCCGCGGCGCCGACCGGGAAGCCCGAGTACGGGGCGTACGCGTGGGACATCGCCCCGCGCGCCGCCTCCCTCAGGGCTTCCCAGTCGGCCGGTGCCGCGGCGCCCGTCACTTGCCCTGCCCCTTCCGGTACGGCATGCCGTCCGCCTTGGGCATCCGCAGGCGTTGCGCCGACAGCGCGAGCACGAGCAGCGTGGTGATGTACGGGGCGGCGTCCACGAACTGGCTCGGGACCTCGTTGGTCAGCGAGTACCAGACGAAGAGGAGCACGGACGCCGCCGCGGAGATCGCCGCGGGCAGGTACTTCTTCTTGTAGAGCTGCCAGAACACGACGAGCAGCAGCAGAATCGCCAGCAGGAGCAGCATCGCGTGGACGTTCTCGGCGCCGCCGCGCAGCTTGAGGCTGTCGGTGAAGCCGAAGAGGCCCGCGCCGAGCGCCATTCCGCCCGGCATCCAGTTGCCGAAGATCATCGCGGCGAGGCCGATGTAGCCGCGGCCGCCGGTCTGGCCCTCCTGGTAGATGCCGGTCGCGACGATGGCGAGGAACGCTCCCGCGAGGCCGGCCAGGCCGCCGGAGACGACGACGGCGATGTACTTGTACTTGTAGACGTTCACGCCGAGGGATTCGGCCGCCACCGGGTTCTCGCCGCAGGAGCGCAGCCGCAGGCCGAACGCCGTGTGCCACAGGATCCAGATGGTGGCCGGGATGAGCAGCAGCGCGACGATGGTCAGCAGCGACAGGTTGGTGACGAGGCCGCCGAGGACTCCGGCGACGTCGGACACGAAGAACCAGTGTTTGCCCTGGATGTCCCGGAGCCAGTCGGAGAGCCCCGGAATGGTGACCTTGGTGATCTCGTCGATGCGCGGGGACTGCTTGGAGGAGCCGCCCTCGGCCTTGTCGAACGTGAAGTTGGACAGGTAGCGGGTGACGCCCACGGCGAGGATGTTGATGGCCACACCGGAGACGATGTGGTTCACGCCGAAGGTGACGGTGATGACGGCGTGCAGCAGACCGCCGAGCGCGCCGCCGAGGATGCCGAGGGCGACACCCGTCCACGGACCCCACTGGTAGCCGGCGTACGCGCCGAACCAGGTGCCCAGGATCATCATGCCTTCGAGGCCGATGTTGACGACGCCCGCGCGCTCGGCCCACAGGCCGCCGAGACCGGCGAGGCCGATCGGGATGGCGAGCTGGAGCGCGCCGGAGACCTGGCCGACGGAGGTCAGGTCGTCGGCGCCGCTGATGATGCGCACCAGCGAGACCAGGGCGAGCGCACCCGCGACGATCAGCAGGATCACGGGTACGGACAGCTTGCGGCGGGCGCTCTTCTTGGGCGCCGCGCTCACGGCGGAGACAGTGCTGGTACTCATTACGCCGCCACCTCCTCACGGTTCTTGCGGGCGGCCGCGGCGAGCTCCTCGCCCACCTTCTGCTGCTGGCGGCGGAGCCCGTAGCGGCGGACGAGTTCGTAACTGACGACGACCGCGATCACGATCAGGCCCTGCATGATCGTGGCGATCTCCTTCTCGTAGCCGTACTGGTCGAGCGCGGCGGACGCCTTGTCCAGGAACGCGATGAGCAGTGCGCTGAAGAAGATGCCGATCGGGTTGTTGCGGCCGAGCAGGGCGATGGTGATGCCCGTGAAGCCGATGCCGGTCGGGAAGCTGAGGCTGTACGTGTGGGTGTCGCCCAGCAGCGTCGGCATGCCGGCGAGACCGGCCACACCGCCCGAGATGAGCATCGCGGTGAGGATCATCTTCCTGGCGTCGACACCGGAGGCCGCGGCGGCGCTCTCGCTGGCGCCGGTGGCGCGCAGGTCGAAGCCGAAGCGGGTGCGGTTGAGGACGAACCAGTAGACGATGCCGAGCGCGAAGGCGACGAACGTGAAGCCGTAGATCTCGCCGCCGTCGCCCATGCTGACGCTCGGGAACCAGCCGGACTCCGCGATCTCACCCGTGGTGAGGTCGTTGGAACCCTCAAGCTGCACGCCGAAGTTGTCGGTGAGGATCAGCCAGGCGATCAGGCTGGTGGCGATGGCGTTGAGCATGATCGTCGAGACGACCTCGCTCACCCCGCGCAGGGTCTTGAGGACGCCCGCGATACCGGCCCAGAAGGCGCCGGTCAGCATGGCGACGAGCACGATCAGCGCGATGTGCAGCGGGCCCGGCAGCTCGACGGCCGCGCCGACGAGCGCCGCCATCATCGCCGCGAGGCGGTACTGGCCGTCGACGCCGATGTTGAACAGGTTCATCCGGAAGCCGACGGCGACGGCGAGCGCCGCCAGGTAGTACGTGCCCGCCTGGTTCAGGATGAGCACCTGGATGTCGGCGTACTGCGCGCTCTCGACCATCAGCTTGTACGGCTCGAACGGGTCGCGGCCCGAGGCGAGCAGCACCACCGAGGTGAGCGCGATGGCGACGACCAGCGCGAGCACTGGGCCGGCGAGGCCCAGAATCAGCCGGTCCTTGTCGATTTTCTTCATCAGGCCTCGTCCTCCGGGGCTGCCTCGAGATGGCCGGTGGCGGCGCCGGTCATGGCCGAGCCCAGCTCCTCCGGGGTGATGGTCGCCGGGTCGGCGTCCGCGACCAGGCGGCCGCGGTACATGACCCGCAGGGTGTCGGAGAGCCCGATCAGCTCGTCCAGGTCGGCGGAGATCAGCAGTACGGCCAGACCCTCGCGGCGCGCCTCGCGGATCTGGTCCCAGATCTGCACCTGTGCGCCGACGTCCACGCCGCGCGTGGGGTGGGCGGCGATGAGCAGCTTGGGCGCGTGGCTCATCTCGCGGCCGACGATCAGCTTCTGCTGGTTGCCGCCGGACAGGGAGGCGGCCGTGACCTCGATACCGGGGGTGCGGACGTCGTACTCGCGCACGATCCGCTCGGTGTCGGTGCGGGCCGCCTTCAGGTCGAGCAGTCCGCGCCTGGAGTTCGGCTCCTCGGTGACGTGCCCGAGGATGCGGTTCTCCCACAGCGGCGCTTCCAGGAGCAGGCCGTGGCGGTGGCGGTCCTCGGGGATGTAGCCGATGCCGCTCTCACGGCGCCTGCGGGTGGGCGCGTGCGAGATGTCGGCGGTGTCGAGCGTGATCACACCGCCGTCGGGGTTGCGCAGGCCCATGATCGCCTCGACGAGCTCGGCCTGGCCGTTGCCCTCGACACCGGCGATGCCGAGGACCTCGCCCTTGTGGATGGTGAAGGTGATCCCGGCGAGCACCTCGCGCACGGCGCCGTCCGGGTCGGTGGCGTTGAGCTGGAGGTTGTCGATGCGGAGCATCGGCACGTCGGTGACCGTCGACTCGCGGGTCTCCGGGGAGGGCAGTTCGCTGCCGACCATCAGCTCGGCGAGCTGCTTGGTCGTGGTGTTCGCCGGGTCGGCGGTGCCGACGGTCGTGCCGCGCCGGATGACGGTGATGTCGTCGGCGACCGAGAGGACCTCGCCCAGCTTGTGCGAGATGAAGATGACCGTCAGGCCCTCGGACTTGAGCTCGCGGAGGTTCGCGAACAGCGCGTCGACCTCCTGCGGCACCAGTACGGCGGTCGGCTCGTCGAGGATGAGGATGCGCGCGCCGCGGTAGAGGACCTTGAGGATCTCCACGCGCTGGCGGTCGGCCACGCCGAGGTTCTCGACCAGGGCGTCGGGGCGCACGTTCAGGCCGTACGCCTGCGAGATCTCCAGGATCTTGTCGCGGGCCTTGCTGCCGATGCCGTACAGCTTCTCGCCGCCGAGAACGACGTTCTCCAGGACGGTGAGGTTGTCGGCGAGCATGAAGTGCTGGTGCACCATGCCGATGCCGCGGGCGATGGCGTCGGCCGGGCTGTGGAAAGTGGCCTGCTCCCCGTCGATGGTGATGGTGCCCTCGTCCGGCTTCTGCATGCCGTAGAGGATCTTCATCAGGGTCGACTTGCCGGCACCGTTCTCACCGACGAGGGCGTGCACGGTGCCCTTGCGGATGGTGATGTCGATGTCGTGGTTGGCGACGACGCCGGGGAAGCGCTTGGTGATGCCGTGCAGTTCTACGGCGGGGGGCGGGCTTGACGCGTTGATGACGCACTCTCCTTGGCGGAAAGGAGCGGGAGGCGGGCGGGAGGCGGAGGCAGGAGGCAGGGCGCGGCGAAACTATCGTGCTGAGCGAACGTCTACGCGCGTAGCAACGCCAAATGAAGAAAAGACCGGGCACGGAATGCGGCCCGGGGGCCGGAGAGGCGGCGGAAACCGCCTCACCGGACCCCCGGGATCATGTCCTGACCGAACCTTACGGGGCGGTCTGGACCTTGATCTTGCCGGAGGAGATCTCGGCCTTCGCCTTGTCGACGGCGGCGATGAGGTCCGTCATCTTCTTGTACTCCGGGTTGGAGTCGGAGAGGCCGACGCCGTTCTCGTCGAGGCCGTAGCGGACCTCACCGGACTGCGGCTTGCCGTCCACGACCGACTTGATCAGGTTGTAGACCGCGCCGGACACGTCCTTGGTGACGGACGTGAGGATCTTGGCCTTGTACTTGGCGAGACCGGCCTGGTTGTACTGGTCCGAGTCGACGCCGATGGCCCACTTGCCGTCCACGGCGGCCGCCTCGATCGAGCCGGAGCCCGCGAGACCGGCGGCGTGGTAGATCACGTCGGCGCCCTTGTCCAGCTGGCCCTGGGCGGCGGCCTTGCCGAGGTCGGGCTTGGCGAAGCCGTCGAAGTTCGGCGGCTGCGTCAGGTACTGCTTCAGCACCTGGACCTTGGGGTTGGTGTCCTTGACGCCCTGGGCGAAGCCCGCCTCGAACTTCTTGATCAGCGGGACCTCGACACCACCGATGAAGCCGACCTTGTTGGACTTCGTGGCCTTGGCGGCGGCGACGCCGGCGAGGTAGGAGCCCTGCTCCTCGTTGAACACCATGTTGGCGATGTTCTTACCGGTCACCGACGTGTCGTCGATGATGCCGAAGGTGGTCTTCGGGAACTTCGGCGCGACCTTCTTGATGGCCGGGGCGTAGGCGAAGCCGACGCCGATCACCGGGTTGTTGCCGGAGCGGGCCAGCTCGGTGAGGCGCTGGACCTTGTCGGCGTCCGACTCGCCCTCGGAGGGCTCCTGGTCGTTGCCCTTGATGTCCAGTTCCTTCTCGGCCTTCACGAGACCGGCGTACGCCGCGTCGTTGAAGGACTGGTCACCGCGTCCGCCGATGTCGTAGGCGATGGCGGCGCTGGCTTCCTTCGAGTCGGAAGCGGAGTCCGACGTCTTGCCACACGCGGTGGCGGAGAGTGCGAGAGCTGTGGACGCGATGGCCACAGTGGCAAGCCTGGTTACGCGGCGCAAGGGAGGGCTCCTTCGACCTGACCGAAGCGCCTCTGCCGGCGCTGGTTTCGCGGCGATCGTAACGCGCGTAGATGCCGGATAAGCGACCGTACGACAGCTGTTATCGGATCGTCGTGAACGAAAGACGCCGTGGCTGATTACGAACGGTGTCCGTCAAGTAGCGCGGCGGCGGTGAAGAGTTCGACTCCGGCCTCGATCGCCGACTCGTCCACGTCGAAATCACCACGGTGCAGGTCGCGTCGGGCGGTGTCACCCGGAGTGCGTACGCCCAGACGGGCCATCGCGCCCGGCACCTGCTCCAGGTACCACGAGAAGTCCTCGCCGCCCAGGCTCTGCTCGGTGTCCTCGACGGCGTGCAGGCCGCGCCGGGCCGCCATGGCGTCGGTGAGCAGCTCGGTGACGGCGTGCTCGTTCACGACCGGCGGGACGCCCCGGACGTAGTTGATCTCGGACTTGGCGCCGTGCAGGGTGGCGATCTCGTCGATCGCGGCGTGGACCAGGTCCGGCGCCTCGTGCCAGGCGTCCAGGTCCAGGCAGCGGACGGTGCCGGCGAGCACGGCGCGCTGCGGGATGACGTTGCAGGCGTGGCCGGACTCGATGCGGCCCCAGGTCACCGCGAGACCGGCGCGCGCGTCGACGCGGCGGGCGACCAGCGCGGGTACGTCGGTGGCGACCCGGGCGACGGCCGTGACGAGGTCGGTGGTGAGGTGCGGGCGGGCCGTGTGGCCGCCCGGGCCGTCCAGCGAGATCTCCAGGCGGTCGCAGGCCGAGGTGATCGGGCCGGTGCGCAGGCCGATGCGGCCGGCGTCGACCTTCGGGTCGCAGTGCACGGCGATGATCTTGCCGACGCCCTTGAGGCCGCCGGCCTCGATCACGCCGAGCGCGCCGCCGGGCATCATCTCCTCGGCGGGCTGGAAGATCAGCCGTACGGGCTGCGGGAGCAGGCCCTGGCGGTCGAGCTCCGCGAGGACGAGACCGGCGCCGAGGACCACGGTGGTGTGCACGTCGTGGCCGCAGGCGTGCGCGCGGTCCGGGACGGTGGAGCGGTACGGAACGCCCGCCTTGGTGTCCGGGATGGGCAGCGCGTCGATGTCGGCGCGGAAGGCCAGCACGGGGCGCGCGTCGGCGCCGGGGCGCACCGAGCCGATGTCGCATACGAGTCCGGTGCCCGTCGGCAGCACGCGCGGCGTCAGGCCGGCCTTCTCCAGGCGGGCCTTGATCGCGGCGGTGGTGCGGAACTCCTGGTTCCCGAGCTCCGGGTGCATGTGCAGGTCGCGGCGGAAGGCGATCAGCTCAAGACGCAGGCTCTCGGGCAGCGTGCCGGGGAGCGGGACCATGCCCGGCACCGGCAGTGCTGCTTCTTCGGACTCGCAGATCAGCTGGCTCATCTCTGAAAGGGTAGGCGTCTTTTACGGGTAACCGACCAGCGATCTACAAAACTTCAGCCGCATAGGGGAAAGAAAGTCCGTCGCGGTGCGCTTGGGCGCCTCCCGGGGCGGGTAAGCTGCGCCGCCCCTCTCCCCGGCGCGGCCTGGAGTTTTCCGTGCGGGGCAGGGGTTCCGCCCCGGCGAGCACGCGCCCGCCACCCGTGGGCAAGGTCACTTATGTGGCGAAGTAGACATTCAGCCCAGGGCGGGCAGTCGCTGGACGTCCCGTGCCGTCGTCGTGACGCCCGACAGGAAACCTTGTGCGCGGGGAGAGGCCGAGTCCCGCAGCCACAGCGGGTCGACGTCGCAGACCGCGACCCGCACGCCCGTGCCCGCCAGGGCGAGCGGCAGGGTGTGGACCACGGTGGACGGGAAGCTCAGGATCAGCCGGCCGATCGGACCGCGCCGGGCTATCAGCTCCAGCGGCAGATCCGGGCGGACGATCTCCAGGCCCGTCTCGACGGCCAGCCGGTGCAGCTTCTCCGCGCTCTCGCGGCGGTGGGCGAAGTACCGCGTGGCCCCGTGGGCGCGGGCCAGCGCGGTGACCGCCTCGACGTACCGGTCGGGGTCCACGACGCCGGTCTCGACCAGCGAGGTCCCGACGAGGTCGGCGCCGCGCGAGACGCGCGGCGGGCCGAACGTGGTCCGGGTCCAGGCGAAGTCGTTGGCCGTGACGGTGACCCCCGGCGCCTCGTCGAGGGGCATCGAGGTGAAGATCTCGACGGCGCGGTGCCGGGACGGGGTGAGGCGGCGGCGGGCGGCCCCGGAGACCGGCCCGAACACCAGGTCGCGCGGCCCCCGGCGGCCGCCGCGCCGGTGCCAGCGCACCAGCCGCTCGCCCCCGGTGAGCTGGGCGACGAACTCCATGGTGGCCGTGCCGTCGTCGACGACGACCAGCTCACGGGCCCGGGTGATCGTCAGCAGGAGCTGTACGTACCGGGAGAACGGGTCGCCGATCACCACCCGCCGCGCCCGCCGCAGGGCGGACGCCAGACCGCCCACGGTCCGCAACGGCGCCCCCGCCCCGCCACGGGCCTCCTCCCAGCGCACCCGCATGCCGGCCCGGCGCGCGAGTTCCGCCATGCGCCGCAGCTGGCCGCGGGTCATGGGGTCCGTGGGCGACAGGACGACGACCGTCAGGTCGTGTGCCGGTGTCCCGGAGGCGGCCGCCTTCGCGTGGGCCCACTCCAGGACGTTCAGGAGCTGGACCGGGCTCTCGACGAAGGCGAGGGTGCCGGTGGCCGGAGCCTCGGTGGCGGGGGTGCCGTTCACGGCGACGTGGACCGTCTTTCCGGTCAGACCGCGACGGGCTCGCGGTCGGCGCCCTCGGCGACGACGCCCGCGACCCGGCGCAGCTTCTTCATCGGGCCGAGCTCGGACTCGTACACCTTCTTGACGCCGTCGCCGAGGGACGCCTCGATGGTGCGGATGTCGCGGACCAGGCGGGTCAGGCCGCCCGGCTCGACGGACGCGGCCTGGTCGGAGCCCCACATGGCGCGGTCGAGGGTGATGTGGCGCTCGACGAACGCGGCGCCGAGCGCGACGGCGGCCAGCGTCGTCTGGAGGCCGGTCTCGTGGCCGCTGTAGCCGATCGGGACGTTGGGGTACTCGGCCTGGAGGGTGTTGATCACCCGCAGGTTGAGCTCCTCCGCCTTCGCCGGGTACGTCGACGTGGCGTGGCAGAGCAGGATGTTGTCGCTGCCCAGCACCTCGACGGCGTGGCGGATCTGCTTCGGGGTGGACATGCCGGTGGAGAGGATGACGGTGCGGCCGGTCGCGCGCAGCGAGCGCAGCAGCTCGTCGTCGGTCAGGGACGCGGAGGCGACCTTGTGGGCCGGTACGTCGAACTTCTCCAGGAAGGCGACGGCCTCGGTGTCCCACGGGGAGGCGAACCAGTCGATGCCGCGCTTCTTGCAGTACTCGTCGATGGCGCGGTACTCGTCCTCGCCGAACTCCACGCGGTGGCGGTAGTCGATGTAGGTCATGCGGCCCCACGGGGTGTCGCGCTCGATGTCCCACTGGTCGCGCGGGGTGCAGATCTCCGGGGTGCGCTTCTGGAACTTGACCGCGTCGCAGCCGGCGTCGGCGGCGGCGTCGATGAGCGCGAAGGCGTTCTCGATGTCGCCGTTGTGGTTGATGCCGATCTCGCCGGTGACGTAGACGGGGTGGCCCGGGCCTGCGGTCTTGGAACCGAGGGTGCGGAGGCGCGAGTTGGTGCTCATGTGGTTCTTTTCCTAACGGGGAGGTGGGGGAGGTGCGTTACGGGGTGGGGGTGAGGGACGGGCCGAGGATCCAGGCGGCGATCTCGCGGATCGCGCCCTGGCCGCCCGGCACGGTCGTGACGGCGCGGGCGGCGTCACGGACGGTGTCGTGGGCGTTCGCGACCGCGACCGGCCAGCCCACGAGGGCCAGGCAGGACAGGTCGTTGACGTCGTTGCCGGCGTAGAGGACGCGCTCGGGCGCGACGCCCTGCTCCTCGCACCAGCGCTTGAGGGCGAGGTCCTTGCGGTCGACGCCGTGGAGTACGGGGATGCGCAGCTTGCGGGCCCGTGCGGCGACGACGGCGTTCTCCTCCGTGGACAGGATCAGCAGCTTGAGCCCCGACTTGCGCAGGGCCGCGATGCCGAGCCCGTCGCCGCGGTGCACGGCGACGAGTTCGCGTCCTTCGGAGTCGATCAGCACCCGGTCGTCGGTCTGGGTGCCGTCGAAGTCGATGACGACCGCGTCGACGTCGTCGCGGGTCGGCAGGCCGCCCGCCGCTTCCCGCGGGTCGAGGAGGGGCGCCAGCGCGCGGGCGCGGGCCAGGTCGTGCGGGTCGTCGATCTCCAGGACGCGGGCCGGGTCCGTGACGACCAGGGCGGTCCGCCCGAAGAAGCGGTGCCCGGTCTTGCGGAATCCGGCGGCGTCCATGGCGTACGCCGCGCCCGTCTCCAGGTAGTCCTGCGGACGGTCCTGTCGGCGGGGGCGGAAGCTCTTGTCGTGGTTGACCCCGACGGCGCCGGTGGTCGCGGCTTCCGGGGCGGCGTCCGGGGCGCTCTCGCGCCAGACGAAGCCGTGGAACGGGGCCACCGTGTGCGCGGTGTCCGCGCCGTCCTCGGCGACCGCGGCGCAGACGCCGTCGACGTCCTCGCCGGTCAGGAACGGGCTGGTGCACTGCACCAGCAGCACCACGTCCACCACCGCGCCGTGCATCGCCTCGTGGGCGTCCAGGGCGTGCAGTACGGCCGATTCGCTGGTGGCCTTGTCGCCCGCGATGTCGGCCGGGCGCGGCACGCAGTCGACCCGGGCGGCGTGGCCGAGGGCCGCCGCGGCGTCCCGTGCCGCCGCCGCGATGGCGGGGTCGTCCGTGGAGACGGCGACGTGCGTGACCCGGCCCGCGGCGAGGCACGCCCGGACGGCGCGCGCCACGAGCGGCGCTCCCCCGACGGCGGCGAGGTTCTTCGCCGGCACGCCCTTGGATCCGCCGCGGGCGGGGATGACGGCCAGAACCCGGGGCACGGGCTCGGCCGTACCGGACTGCTGCTGCTGCTGCTGCGGCTGGCTGCTCATAGTTCTCCCATGCGGCGGATGACGGGGGCCACGCGCTGCACCCCGTGGCGGTACGCCCCGCGCGCCGCCTCCCGTACGGCGTCGCGCAGGACGCGGCGTACGCCGGTGACGTCGGTGGTGGTGCGGACGCCGTCGAGACGGTGGCGGGCGAGGATGCCGGGGAGGTAGCCCGGCGCGGTGGCGGAGGTGTAGTACGGGGCGATCGGCGGGAGGCCGGGGCGCTCCAGGAGTGCGGCGACCCGCTCACGCAGGGCGTCGAAGGCCGTCTCGTACGAGCCGTCCGCGGCCACTCCCTGCCGGCGCAGCCACTCCTCGTCGGCGTGCGGGAGGTGGCCGGCGTCGAGCTGGTCCCAGGAGGCGAGGCACCCGGAGCCGAGGAAGTGGTGGTTGCCGAGGGCCTCGCGCACGCCCAGGTCGGTGAGGACGGCGGTCGGCACGCGGCGGTGCAGCGACTCCAGGGCAGCGGTCGAACTGACCGTGACGAGCAGGTCCGTGCGGTCGAGCACCTCGCCCATGTGCCCGTACACGAGGCGGAAGTTGGGCGGTGTGCCGCCCTCCAGCCGCGCCGCGAGCTTCTGGTAGGGCAGTTCCTCGATGTGCGTGGTGTGCTCGCCCGGCTTGCTGCGGAGCTTGAGGAGCACCTCGCGGCCCGGGTGCAGCCGGGCGTGCCGGACCAGGCGGCGCAGCAGGTAGGCGCGGTCGGCGCGGGACTGCGGCACGGAGGGCTGGGCGGCGAAGACGACGGTGCCCGTCTCCGTGCCCGTGTAGCGGTCGCCGCCCAGGAAGGGCAGCGCCGCCTCGGTCACGGAGGAGGCGTCGGCGCCCACGCCCTCGTACACCGCGCGGAAACGCTCCGCGTCGTGGCGCGAGTTGGCGATGACGATGTCCGCGCCGTGGCGCAGCAGCAGCCCGTCGGCCAGCTTCTCGTAGACGACGCCGACGTATCCGGTGCCGATGACCGGCCGGCGGTCGGTGCCCGGCCACAGCGGCGCGAGACCGTGCAGCATCGCCTGTACGGCTCCCCCGACGAGGGCGAGCAGGACGACGTCGTACGGCTCGTGCTCGACCTCCGCGACGAACTCGGCGGCGGTCACTTCCCGCACGCCCTCGACCGGTACGCCGACCTCGGCGAGCTGGCGGGGTGTGGGGGTGGCCCGGCCGCGCAGCAGGAATCCGTCGACACGGGATTCCGGTGCGATACGGCGGGCAGTGAGGGCGCCCCATTTCCATCGCGTGTCGGAATCGGCGATCACGGCGATTCGCAGGGCTTTGCTGGTACTTGCTGGCACATCGACGAAACTAGGGAGCCATTCCGATTGACGGCCCAACTCAGCCGCAACAAACGGTTAACAGCACATCGACGATCGGCGTCGGCGCCCGGAAAGCAGACGGGTTAACCATTCCGCCATTCTTCGTTCACCCGGCATCCCTCCGGGGGTCGCGGCGAATGCCGTGGTGCGCCCTAGCGTCGCGGAGGTGGTCAAGCTCTCTGTCGTCGTGCCGTTCTATAACGTGCAGACATACGCCCCAGACACCCTTCGGAGCCTTCGCGCCAACGCGCGGGAGGACTTCGAGTTCATCCTCGTCGACGACTGTTCGACCGACGGAACGCCGGAGATACTCCGGCGCGCCGAACGTGACCTGCCGGGGGCGGTCCTGGTCAGACACGAGACCAACGGCGGCCTGGCCACCGCCCGCAACACCGGGCTCGACGCGGCGCGCGGCGAGTACCTGGCCTTCCTCGACGGCGACGACTGGCTCGCCCCCGGCCACTACGCGCGCCTGCTGGCCGCGATGGAGGAGCTGGGCTGCGACTTCGTGCGCACGGACCATGTGCAGTGCACCGGGCGCGCCCGTACGGTCCACCGCGTCCCGCACGGCAGGCGGGGCGTCGTCATGTCGCCGCGCGACGCGATCCTGCCCGCCAGCCGTTCCACCTCCGTCGACTACGCGTACGCGTGGGCCGGCATGTACCACCGCAGGCTCGCCGACCGGGGGCTGCTGCACTTCACCGACGGCCTGCGCACGGCCGAGGACCGACCGTGGATCTGGCGGCTGCACCGGGAGGCGGAGAGCTTCGCGGCACTCGGCACCCTGGGCGTCTTCTACCGGCGGGGCGTCTCGTCGTCGCTGACGCAGATCGGTGACGTACGGCAGCTCGACTTCATCCGCGCCTTCGACCAGGTCGTCGAGGAGACGGCGAAGGACCCGGACGCGGACCGGCTGCTGCCCAAGGCCGTCCGTACGTACTGCGCCATCATTTCCCACCATCTCGGCAGCATCGAACGATTCGAACCGGCGGTGGCCCGGAAATTGCGGACGATGAGTGCGGCGGCGCTGAGGCGTATGCCGCAGGATTTCCTCAAGGACGCACTGGATTCCATGGACATGGAGCGTTCGGGGCGGTTGCGGCGGTTGCGCCGCCGGCCCGTGCCCGCCTCCGCCGCGCCGGAGGTGGCGGCCTGATGCCCACGACGCAGATCTTCTTCGCCTCCACCCTGTACGGCGCGGCAACGCTCGCCGCCGCGATCGACAGCGACTGCTTCGGCCCGGCCGGCCGGCGCCTGCTGCTGGTCAGCAACAACGCCACGACGCCCGAGACGACGCCCTCCGTCGACGAGATGCCGGGCTTCGAGCGGCTGCGGACCCGCTTCGACGGCGTGCTCTCCTGGAACGAGGCCGTCGCGCCCTTCCATCCGGGCGCCTGGTCGCCGCGCGTGGAGGACATCCCGCTGTGGGAACGGCACCTGCGGCTGCTGTGGGGGCTCGGCGACGACACCGTCGAGCTGTTCGTCGAGTCCATCCAGGTCGATCCTGCGCTCGCGCTCACCCAGATGTTCACGGACGCGCCCGTCGAGGTGTACGCCGACGGACTGATGAGCTACGGCCCGACCCGCAACAAGCTCGACCCGCTGGTCGGCACACGCGTACGCCGCCTGCTGCACCTGGACCTGGTGCCGGGCCTGACGCCGCTGCTGCTGGGCGAGTTCGACGTGCCGCCGGAGGTCGTGCCCACCGAGGCGTTCATGAAGGTGCTGTCGGAACTGGCCGACGCGGAGGACGGGTTGGACGTCCCGGCCGGCGCCGCCCTGCTGCTCGGCCAGTACCTGTCGGCGCTGAACATCCTCACCGCCGAGGAGGAGGAGGACCTCCACGTCAGGATGTTGCGCGGGGCCGTCGGGCGCGGGCACCGGCAGGTGGTCTTCAAGCCGCATCCCACGGCGCCCGCCCGCTGGTCGCGGGTGCTGGAGCGCGAGGCGCGGGAGCTGGGGGTCGAACTGACCGTCCTGGAGAGCCCGGTCCTGGCCGAGGTGCTCTACCAGCGGTTCCGTCCGGCGCTGGTCGTCGGGTGCTTCTCGACGGCGCTGATGACGGCGAGCACGTTCTACGGGGTGCCGGTCGTCCGCACGGGCACGGACGTCCTGCTGGAACGCCTCTCGCCGTACCAGAACAGCAACCGCGTGCCGGTCACGATCGTCGACGCGCTGCTCCCCGCCCTGGCCGGGGACGACGGCCGTGCGGAACCGGTCTCGCTGCCGTACCTGACCGGCCTGCTGCGGGCCGTCGGGTTCGCGATGCAGCCCCGGATCCGTGCGGACCTGCGTCCGGCGGCCGAGCGCTTCCTCACCCAGCACCTGGCGGGGGGCACCTGGCGGTACTTCAAGCGCCGCCGGCTGACCACGCTGGCGCTGCCCGGCGCGGTCCCGCGGCAGTTCGCGTTCGTGCCGCGCAACGCGGCGCTGCGGCGGGTGGTCCGCAGGGCCCGGTCGTTCAAGCGGGCCGCGCTCAAGAAGGCCGCGCTGGGCTGACCTCCGTACGACGGTGAGGGCGGGCCACTGAAGATCAGTGGCCCGCCCTCTTTCCGTGTGCCCGCCCGCGCGTCAGGCAGCCGGGCGGCCCAGGAGGATCCGCAGGTCGGCGGCGTTGGCCTCGGTCACCTTCCACAGTTCCTGCTGGCGGCCGTGCACGTCGGCCACCGACGCCGCGTGGTCGTCCAGCAGCCCCAGCGCGCGCTCGGTGAGCACCGCCCCGAGGTTCTTGTCGTGGACGGAGATGCCCCACTCGGGCCGCTCGATGTCGGACAGGAAGTACGCCATCTTCGGGTGCGAGATCAGGCTGATGATCGGCGTGCCGCAGCCGAACGGGATCATCCCCGCGTGGCCGCGCATCCCGATCACCAGCTTGGTGCGGGCGTACGTGTCCCTGATCGCGTCGTTGTCGAAGTCGTACATCGGGATGACCGGCAGCGACACGCCGTGCTCGCGCCGCAGGTCGAACGCGATCTTCTCGTCGTCGAGCGAGTGCGCCACGCACTTCACCTCGGCGTGGGCGCCGAGGGCCCGCACGGCCTTCGCCATCTCCGACAGGAAGTGGCCGTAGTCGTGGCCGAACCGCAGCCCCGCCCTGTCGTACGCCGCGTTCACCAGGACCGTGTCCTCCCGGCCGCGGGGGTCGGTCCAGCCGTCCACCAGCTGCCGGGTGACGGTCGTGGGGCAGGGCTGGTAGCGCACCTTGTCGTGCAGCTCGGCGGGGAGCAGCGCCCGCACCTTCTCGATCGAGCCGTGATTGCGGAGCCCGAAGAAGGAGGCGCGCTCGACGAGGGTGCGCAGGGCGGTGTTGAAGCGCCCCGCCCGGTACGACTGGCCGTCGAAGGCGTTGAAGCCGACGGCGTACACCATGACGGGTACCTCGACGCGGTTCAGCAGCGCGTCGGGGACGTTCCACTGCCAGGCGCTGTTGCCGTTCGGGGCGGTGTCCGGGATGAACAGTCCGCCGCCGCCGATGACCAGGCCGCGCCTGGCGTTGACGCGCTCCAGGGCCGCCTCGTCGAAGAGCCGGTGCGCGTGGACGGAGTGCCACTTGCGCGGGCCGGGGTCGGAGGCCGGGTCGACGGCCAGCCGCACGGTCTCCGGCAGCAGCTTGTCGCCCGCGTTGCCCTGCCGTTCCATGTAGAAGGCGACGTGGGCGAGCTGCTCGCCGGCCACGCCCTCGGGCGCCGCCTGCGGGTTCTCGGTGCGCAGGCGCATCAGCCGGTTCGCGCGGTGCGTCGGGTCGACCCGCAGCCCGTCGAGCGCGTGCCGCCGCGCCTCCTCGTCGTCGCCGTGGATCCAGGCGATCTGCGCGAGCCGGCCGAAGGCCGTGGCGGCCCGGTTCGGGGCGGCGGTGGCCAGCAGGAGCTGCGCGCGGGCCTCGTCGTAGCGGGAGACGCTCATCAGGGCGTGGCCGAGCACCTCGTGCGGCCAGGCCGAGTCCAGGGGGATGTGCACGCGCTCCAGCACGTCCACCGCCTCCTGGTACTCCCCCGCCGCGATGTGCGCCGCGGCGACCTTGCGGGCGCTCTCCACGTCGCCGGTGCGCCGGACGTGCGCGGTGCCGAAGTGCACGAGCAGGTCGTGGTGCGCCCCCTTGCCCTGCGCCATGAACGCGGCGTGGAACTGCGCGTCCGACAGCTCGAACTCGCGCCAGCGGTCCTCCGCCTGCCCGTACCCCGCCTCGCCGCCCTGCCAGGGCTTGTGCCGCCCGGTGAAGTGCAGGATCGCGGTGTCGTCCGGCACGGGGAGGTCGCCGGACAGCCGCCGCTTGACGAAGTTGTAGCGGGCGTCGAGCTGCACGAAGTCCCCGTCGAGCACGGCGTTCAGGATGCCCTGGTCGTGCTTGTCGAGCTCGTACGAGCCGCTGCGCCCGGTGGCGTCGAGGCGCGCGCAGAACTCGTCGCTGAGGTACTCGCGCTGGATGACGAGCAGACCGCTGTTGAGCTTGTGCTGCCCGTAGAAGAACTGCGGTACGGCCGCCAGCCCCTCGCGCAGCTTCAGCAGCTCGCCCAGGTCGCCGAGGACCACCATGTCGGTGTCCAGGGTGATGACGGTGTCGTAGTCGCGGATGCGGAAGACGTCGAGGATGAAGTACGCCTTGCGGACGAGGTAGTTGTCCTGGTCGCCCTTGGCGTACGTGTCGTAGCGGGCGGCGTCGACGCGGCGCAGCTCGACGCGCGGGTGCAGCGCCCGGATGCGGGCGACGGAGGAGGGCTTCAGATCGTCGTGCAGCACGATGAAGTCCTCGCACAGGCCCGGGTTCGACAGGGCGAGGCTGCGCAGCAGCGCGAGGAAGCCGGGCAGGTAGTTCTCGTCGACGAAGCTGGCGAAGGCGATGCGGCGCTTGCCGGTGAGGGTGCTCGCGCCGCCGTCGGCGGGTCCGGCGGCCGGGGTGGTGGATGTCATCGCAGGGATATCCTCATGTCACTGACGCTCTGGGCGCGTTCCATGACCCACGCCTTTTCGCTGGTGTATTCGTGCACGGACGTGATGGGCATCCGCATCGCCTCCTGGAGGCGGTAGGCGCCGCTCTCGTAGAAGTCGAAGCCGATGAGGTCGAGCGTCGGGCTGACGTCGAGGAAGTCCAGCAGCCACAGCATGTTGAACCCGGTGGTGGGGATGGACGGCCACACGTCCGCCCCGACCTTGCCGACGTTGCGCAGCGGCCAGCGCAGCGACTCGTCCCCGAGGTACTTCTGGGCCCCGGGCACCAGGCGGTTGCGCAGCGAGTGCTTCCAGTCGCCGGACACCCCGCCGAAGACGAGCCGGGTCGTCACCGGCCGCTCCCAGTTGAAGCCGTGCTTGTGGATGGTGGCGTGGATGTCGGTGCGGCCGCCGGTCGCCGGCGCGTCGATCTTGTACGAGTTGAAGCGGACGACGAGGTCGTACGCGTCGATCTCGGCGCCGAGGGACCCGCTGCCGACCCGCCGGCTGTTCGCGATCAGGCAGATGGACTTGCCCGCGATCTGATTGCGGAACTCCCCCAGGCTGATCCAGTCGACGCCGCCGAAGGTGGGGTCGGGGACCGGCCCGCGCATGCGGTTGCGGCGCTGCTCGGCGTAGAGCGTGATCAGTTCCCGCAGCTCGGCGGCCCGGCCGCCGTTCGCCCCGATCCGCAGTTCGAGGTACTGGCCGACCGCCGCCTGGACGTCCTGCACCGGGCTTTCGGCCCGCTCCATCGCGAGCAGCGCGCCGACCAGGCGCGGTTCGGCCTGCTCCAGGCTGCCGCGCGCGTGCAGCGCGAGACCCTCGGCCCAGACGTCGGTGGCCGGTCCGGCGGAGTACGCCGCCGCCTCGGGGCATTCGCGCTCCAGCAGCCGCAGGAGCTCGTCCTGGCGGCGGCCGCCCTCGCGCAGGCCGGCGATGCTGGGCCCCACGCCGAAGCCGTCGTCGTCCGTGAGGGCCAGGTAGCGCTCGTACGCCTCGATGGTGGCGGCCTCGTCGCCGAGGGCCTCCAGCGTACGGGCACGCAGCCGCCAGCCGGCGCGCGAGTTCTTGCGCAGGGTGAGGACGGTGTCGCTGATGAGCAGGGCCAGCCGCAGCTCGTCGTCGTAACCGCACTCCAGCGCCTTGCCGCCGACGGCGAGCAGCGCGTCGAGCAGGTCACCGCTCAGCTCGTCGGAGGGGCCGGTGGTGGCCTTGGCGGCGCGCCGGAGCAGGGCCGTGGCGCCGGAGGCGGCCGGCGCCGGGGCCTGCGCCAGCGCCCGGGTGGCGAGCAACTGCCGCAGTTTCTCGGAGAGTTCCGTACGCCTGCGGTCGAGCCCCGCGACGAGCTTGCCGCTGTGCACGGCGCAGGCGCGCAGACACGTGTCGAGCCCGGTCGGGTTGATCCCCTTGCTTCCCTCGATGCCGGCAGGCGGCACGCTGGACGGCGCCTGGCCGTCGGGCGCGCCGGTGGGGTTCTCGCCGCCGCGCGGTCTCGGCCATCGGTTGCGGGCCTTCGTCATGATGCTCCAAGGTCATTCCGCCCGCTGACAGTTGGCGGGTCCGCGTCACCCTAGGAACCGCGACCGACCGGCGGGTGAACTCCCCTCGTCGCCGAGGGAAATAGTTGAGCGTTGAGCATCGGGCGGGGAGCGGACGCCCGGCCGGGCGGACGTCAGAGCCCGGGGCGCTCACTGTGCGCGGGCAGCGGGCGCGGGGCCGGCCGGCCTGCCGCCAGCCGGGCGGCGAGGGCGCCGCTGAGGAGGCCGAGGGCGTGCAGCCCGTCGTGGTCCCGGGCCAGCGCGGCGACCACGGTGAGCCGGTGGAGGAGCCGCTCCCGGGCGGAGGCGGGGCCCCAGCGGAAGTCCTCGGCGGCGGCCCGGGCGAGGTGATCTACGGACGTGCGGCGGGCGCGTTCGACGAGGGCGTCACCGGTGACGAGCCAGCCGGCGCAGGCGTCGGCGAGGTCACCGGGCACGTCGGCGCCGGTGATCCCGCGCCAGGTGGCGCGGTACACCTCCTCCGCCTCCGCGAGCGGGGGGCCGGTGACCGACATGGCGCACCAGCAGGTCGGGAAGCCGATCCGGACGTAGGCGAGCTCGACGAGGCCGTTGCCCAGCGAGGCGTGCTCGAAGTCGACGAACCGGACGCCGGTGGCGGTCCGCAGGTCGTTGCCCGGGCAGGGGTCGCCGTGCAGCAGGGCGTGGTGGGGCGCGGGGTCGAGCCGGCCGAGCAGACCGGCCAGTTCTCCTTCGACGCCCCGGGGGACGGGCACGCCGAGGGTGCGCGCGAACTTCAGGAAGGCGTCGGCGTCGGCTCCGGACGGCCCGGACCAGGCGGGCAGCGTGCCGGCGTCGGCCGGGCCGGTCAGCGCGTGCAGCCGGGCCAGCGACTCGGCGTACGCCGGCAGCCAGTCCTCCCCGGGCCCCAGGTCGTCCACGTGCTCCATGACGAGCACGCGGGCCGCCGGGTCCGCCCCGAGCAGCGCGGGCGCGACGCCGGGGGCCGCGGCCCGGGCGGCCAGCCTCAGGGCGGCCGCCTCGCGCGCGTACCGCGCGTCGGCGCAGACTCCGCCGCCGTTCCCCTCGACGGTCTGCTTGACGATCACGCGCCCGCCGCCGCGCACCTCCACCCGCCACACCCGTGAGCGCGGGCTGCTGTCCAGCAGGTCGGCGCGCCCGGGCGCGCCGACCAGGGAGCGCAGCGTGTCACTGAGCGGCACGGAGGCGGTCATGCCGGCCAGCGTAGGGACGCCGGCCGGTCGCCGCCATCGAGTAAGCGGGCCACCGGTACAGCCCCGGGCTGCGGGGGGTCAGACGCTGCTGACCGACAGCTTTGCCGCGAAGCCCAGGAACAGGACGCCCGCCGCCGAGGTCGCGCCCGCCGACAGGCGCCGGCGGCGCCGGAAGACGGCGGCCAGGTGGGTGCCGCCGAAGATCAGGGCGGAGAGGTAGAGCACGCTCGCGAGCTGGGCGAGGACGCCGAGCAGGACGAAGGAGAGCGCGGGGTGGGCGTACGCCGGGTCGACGAACTGCACGAAGAACGAGATGAAGAACAGGATCGCCTTCGGGTTGAGCAGGCTGATCACGAAGGCGCGCCGGAACGGGCGCTCGGCGGCCGGCGCGGCGTCGGCGGCCGGCGCGACCTGCTCGATGCGCTCCTCCCTGGTGCGCCACATCGACCAGGCCGCGCGCATCATCCCGATCGCCAGCCAGGTCAGGTAGCCGGCGCCGGCGTACTTCACGATGCCGAACAGCAGCGCGTTCGCCTGGAGCAGCGACGCCACACCGGCAGCGGACAGCACCATGAGCACCGTGTCGCCGCACCAGACGCCCGCGGCGGCCGTGTAGCCCGTGCGTATGCCGCGGCGAGCCGCGACGGACAGGACGTAGAGGGAGTTCGGTCCCGGCAGAAGAATGATCAGTACGAGCCCGACGAGGTAGGTCGGCAGATCGGTTACACCCAGCATGGGCGGAGTGTCGCACACGGGTACGACACTGGGCCGGGGTATTTCGCAGTGCGGTCAGTCACCGTCGAGGAGCGTGTCCACGCGCAGTTCGAGGGTGACGCCGACGGAGGCGGGGACGGGGACCGAGGCCCCGCGCCCGTACCGCTGCGGCGGCGGGTACTTGCCGTCCGCCGGATCGCTGTAGAGCAGCACCTCACCGTGCTTGCGGTCTGCCACGACGTACACGGGGACCCCGGCCTCGGCATAACTCTCGACCTTGGTCCCGAGGTCGTCGGTCCAGTTCGAGGAGGTCACCTCCACCACGAGGCGGAAGACGTTCGGGGCGTAGCAGTTCTTCCGCACCTGCGCGTCCCGGAAGTCCTCGTCGACCACGGAGAAGTCGGGGATCGCGTAGTCGTCGGGGAGGCCGGGCAGCCACAGGCCGATGCCCTGAACGTACTCCAGGCCGGCCTCTTCCACTCCCGCCCGGTCGAACGCCCTGCCCAACTTGGTCAACGACAGTGCATGTGAGCCGTCCGGCAGCGGTGTCACGATGAGCCTCCCCTGGAGAATCTCCACGCGGTGCCCAGGCAGCGCACGGGAGAGCAGGTCGGCGGCTTCGCCCAACGTCAGCTCGTGTTGCATGACAGCCACGGCATCCTCCTCGTCGGGGATCACTCTCCACCGAGAGTAGCCGGGGGCACCCGCGCTCCGCCCCCGGTCACTCGTCCGTGGTGCGCGCCTCAGAAGGCGTTCGTCGGGACGTACGTGCCCCAGACCTCGCGCAGCGCGTTGCAGACCTCCCCCACCGTCGCCCGGGCCCGCAGCGCGTCCTTCATCGGGTAGAGGACGTTGTCGGTGCCCTCCGCCGCCTTCTTCAGCTCCACCAGCGCGGCGTCCACCGCCGCCTGGTCGCGCTCCGCGCGCAGCTTCGCGAGGCGGTCGGCCTGCTGGGCCTCGATGGCGGGGTCGACGCGCAGCGGCTCGTACGGCTCCTCCGTCTCCAGCTGGAACCGGTTGACGCCGACCACCACGCGTTCGCCGCTGTCCGTCTCCAGCGCGATGCGGTAGGCACTGCGCTCGATCTCGTTCTTCTGGAAGCCGCGCTCGATCGCGTTGACCGCGCCGCCCATGTCCTCGACCTTCTCCATCAGCTCCAGGGCGGCGGTTTCGACCTCGTCGGTCATCTTCTCGACGACGTACGAGCCGGCGAAGGGGTCGACGGTGGCGGTGACGTCGGTCTCGTACGCGAGGACCTGCTGGGTGCGCAGGGCGAGGCGGGCGGACTTGTCGGTGGGAAGGGCGATGGCCTCGTCGAAGGAGTTGGTGTGCAGGGACTGCGTTCCGCCGAGTACGGCGGCCAGGCCCTGGACGGCGACGCGGACGAGGTTGACCTC
>NZ_JBSGYQ010000015.1:0-135127 GCF_053610585.1 Streptomyces sp. NPDC054887
GGGACCTCCTGGGGTCTCGCCGCCCTTCGGCGTTCCCTACGATGCGGGCATGAAGGTGCAGACCGCGCAGATCCGCTGGGAAGAGCGCACCCACAGGCCCCTGCTCGTGCTGGCGGGGGCGTTCGCCCTGGCGTACGCGGTGCCCATAGTCGCTCCCGACGCCGACGAGGCGGTGCACCGGCTGTGCCTGGCCACGGAATGGGTGGTGTGGGGCGCGTTCGCCCTGGACTACCTCGTACGGCTGACCCTGTCCCCGCGGAAGTGGCTCTTCGTCCGCAGGCATCCGCTGGACCTGCTCGCCGTGGTGCTGCCGCTGCTGCGGCCCCTCCAGCTGCTGCGGCTCGTCTCCACGCTGCTGCTGGTCGGCCGGCGGGCCAGGATGGCGCCGCAGATCCAGCTCACGACGTATGTCGGGGGCGCGGTCGTGGGTCTGCTGATGTTCGGCTCACTGGCCGTGCTGGAGGTCGAGCGGGATTCCCCCGACGGGAACATCAAGACGCTGGGTGACGCGGTCTGGTGGTCGTTCACGACGATGACGACCGTCGGGTACGGCGACCACTCCCCCACGACCGGTCTCGGCCGGATGCTGGCGGTGGGGCTGATGCTGTCGGGCATCGCGCTGCTGGGTGTGGTGACCGCGAACATCGCCGCCTGGTTCATCTCCCGCTTCGACCGGGACGACGTCGAGGAGCGGCGGCAGACGGCCGCCATCGCGCTGCTCACCGACGAGGTGCGGGCGCTGCGGGCGCAGGTGGCGGAGCTGACGTCCGGGCCGGTTGCCGCGGCTCCGGGCACGGGTGAGGGGCCGCCCCTGGGGGCGGCCCCTGCACCGCGGCGTTCACAGCAGGCGCGTCAGATCGACATGCCGTAGACGGCCGCGCCGCTTATCAGCGCGATGATCGCGAGGACGGTGATGATCAGGCCGAGTACGAAGCCGATCATGGCGGGCACGTTGCCGCTGTTGAAGTGCTTGCCCATCGCGATCCAGCCGGTGATCAGCGCGACCGGACCGAGGACGATGCCGAAGGTGAAGAAGCCGACGATGCCGCAGATGAGCGAGACCCAGCTGAGGGCGCTGGTGTTGGACGGGCTGTGTGCGCGGCTGTTGCTCGCCATGGTCACTCCCTAGGTCGTGCCCTGGAAATCGTGTGATCCGGGCTTGACCACCGGTTGCCCCGCTTTCGCGCGCGCATCCCCCTCAGTTCTCCCACACCTTGAAGGCCCGGACGCGGTAGGGCGACTGGGGCACCCACGTGCCGCCGCCCGGGTACGTCTCGAATTCGCCCGTCTCGGCGCACTCGGCGGACTGGTACGTCGTGACCGGCCGCCCGGTGCGGTTGGCGACGGACTGGGCGTCGGCGCCGGGCGGCAGGGGGACGCAGCTCTCGATGTCGACGCCGGACAGCTCGTGGGTCTGGCGCGCTCCCCTGAAGTCCGGTTTCTGCCACATGCAGAGCTCGCCGGGCGCGCAGTCGCCGAGGCGCGGCGGTCCGGCGTGGGCGGGCTGCGGCAGCAGCGCGGTGACGGCCAGGGCCCCGGCCGCGAGGACGGTCGTACGCATCATCGGAAATCAACCCCCGTGTCGTGCGGATCAGTTGACCCACCCTGAGCTGGGCGGACGGCGCCGCGGAAGGTCTCCGGGGCGGTTACACCCGGATAGGCGACAGCCCCGCCGGAACCGTCCGGCGGGGCTGTCGTACGCACGGGGTTGACGTCAGATGTGGGCGCCGCCCGCGGCGGCGTCCGCGTTCTCGCCGCGCTTCGTCAGGGTGGCGACGAGTGCGGCGACGACCGCGACGACGCCGGCGACGGTGAAGGCGAGGTGCATGCCCGACACGAACGTGTCATGGATGACCCCGCCGATCTTCTCGATCACCGGCGGCTGGAGGCCGGCCTCGGCGAGCTCCTTGGCGGGTACGGCGGCGAACTCGGCCGCCTCCTCCAGCTTCGGGTCGGCGGGGACCGGGATGCCCGCTTCCTTCCAGTTGCCCGCGAAGTCGGCGCTCACCTTGGCCGACATGATCGCGCCGAGGACGGCGGTGCCGAGCGCGCCACCGACCTGCATGGCGGCCTGCTGGAGACCGCCGGCGACGCCGGAGAGCTCCATCGGGGCGTTGCCGACGATGACCTCGGTCGCACCGACCATGACCGGCGCGAGGCCGAGGCCGAGGAGGCCGAACCAGAGGGACATCATGAACGTGCCGGTGTCGGCGGTGAGGGTCGTCATGCCGAACATGGCGGCCGCGGTGGCGACCATGCCGCCGACCAGCGGGACACGCGGGCCGAACTTGGTGATGAGCACGCCCGCCAGCGGCGAGGAGACGATCATCATGCCGGTCAGCGGCAGCAGGTGCAGGCCGCTGTCGACCGGGCTCATGCCGTGCACGCCCTGGAGGAAGAACGTCACGAAGAACAGGCCGCCCATGAAGGCGATGGCCATGAGGACCATGAGCACGACGCCCGCGGAGAGCGGGACGGAGCGGAACATGGCGAGCGGGATGAGCGGTTCCCGGACCTTCGTCTCCCAGACCGCGAAGACGGCGAACAGGACGACGGAGGCGCCCAGCCACATCCAGGTGCTGGGGCTGTCCCAGCCCCACTCGCCGGCCTTGATGATGCCCCAGATGAGGGCGAACATCGCGCCCGAGAGCAGCACGATGCCGAGGACGTCGAAGGAGCGCGGGGCGTTGGCCGCGCGGTGGTCCTTCAGGATCACCAGGCCGAAGACCAGGGCGACGACGCCGACCGGCACGTTGATGAAGAAGACGGACTGCCAGTTGACGTGCTCGACGAGCAGGCCGCCGACGATCGGGCCGCCCGCGGTGGAGGCGCCGATGACCATGCCCCAGATGCCGATGGCCATGTTGAGCTTCTCGGCGGGGAAGGTGGCGCGGAGCAGGCCGAGCGCGGCCGGCATGAGGAGCGCGCCGAAGAGTCCCTGGAGCACGCGGAAGGCGATGACCAGGGCGATCTCGCTGGAGAGGCCGATGGCCCCGGAGGCGAGGGCGAAACCGGCTATGCCGATCAGGAACGTCTGGCGGTGGCCGAAGCGGTCGCCCAGCTTGCCCGCGGTGATGAGCGCGACGGCGAGGGCGAGCAGGTAGCCGTTGGTGATCCACTGGACGTCGGCGAGCGAGGCCCCGAGGTCCTTCTGGATGGCCGGGTTGGCGATGGCGACGATCGTGCCGTCGAGCGCGACCATCATCACGCCGATCGCCACGGAGAAGAGCGTCAGCCAGGGGTGGCCACGGAGCCCCTTGGCCGGCGCGGGCGCGGGATCCTGCGGCGGCGGCGCCTTGTCGATGGTGGTCTGACTAGTCATACCGAACAAGCTAATGTCAGCCGCTGACAGTTGACAAACGAATTCACAAGCCGGTAACTGTCACGTAGCTCACAGGTATCCTGAGCTGGACAAAGGCGAAAGAGGCGTACCTACGGATGACCGAGCGGCAGGCGGCCGGCGAGCCGACGACGGGACTGCGCGAGCGCAAGAAGCAGCGCACCCGCGACGCCCTGCTGCGGGTGGCGCTGGAGCTCTTCACCACCCAGGGATACGAGCACACGACCGTCGACGAGATCGCCGACGCGGTCGAGGTCTCCCAGCGCACCTTCTTCCGCTACTTCGCGAGCAAGGAGGAAGTCGCCTTCGCCGTCCAGGAGATGATGGAGTCGCGCTTCGTCGCGGAGTTGCTCGAACGCCCCGCGCGGGAGCGGCCGTTCACCGCCATGCGCAACGCGGTGCTGTGCGCCTGGAACACCATCGGCGAGGCGATCGAGGCCGTCGTGCCGGTCGAACTGCACATGCGCACCTACCTGATGATCGAGTCGACGCCCGCCCTGCTCGCCGCGCATCTGCGCCGCTCCACGGAGCTGGAGGAGCGGATCGCCCGGATCGTCGCGGACCGCGAGGGGCTCGACCTCGACGCCGATCCGCGCCCGCGCATCGCCGTCGCGGCGTTCACCGGCGTCATGCGCGTGACCGGGCGGCTGTGGGGGCAGGGCGAGGACGCCAGCATGGAAGCGATCAGATCGCTGACCGAGCTGTACCTGGACCACCTCGAACCGGCGCTCGCGGCGGACTGGCGCGCCCCGGCGCGTACGCCGGGCCCGTCCGGCGTGCACGAAGTGTGACGGAGCATCAACCTCCGCCCCGTTGAAACGTGATGTGTGTCACGGATTTCGCGACGAGCCCCCTGATTCTCCTAGGGTGGCGGGCAGTGACTTCCTTCGACACCTCCCCCACCCTCAACGCATGGCGCGCGCTGCTCGCTCTCGCCGTGGTGTTCGTCCTGCTGGCCACCACGGGCTGGACCGCGATACGCCACCACGAGGGCGACCCGGATCTGCGCGCGGCCTCGTTGGCCGCGTGGGCCCGCGGGGGGATCGACGGCCGCGCGCTGCCGGACGCCGGATCGGCGCCCGGCCGGTTCGCCCGCTTCTTCGCCGGTCTGACCGCCTCCCAGCGCGGTCGGCTCGTCGACCGCTACCCGCTCGTCGTCGGCAACCTGAACGGCGTCCCGCTCACTCTGCGCTACCGGGCCAACCGCCTGGCGCTGGACCGGGCGCGCAAGGTCGAGTGGCGGCGGATGCACGACGAGCGGCTCACCCCGGCGGGCCGCCAGACCGCGGAGCGCCGGCTGAAGCGCTTCGCGTCGCTGATGGGCGAGGGGCGGCAGATCCTCGCGTTCGACCCCGTGGGCTCCGGGCAGGTCGCCGAGGTCTTCGGCGACCTGGGCCGCGCCGAACGGGTGTCCGTGGTGGTGCCCGGTGTCGACACCAATGTGGTGAACTTCGAGCGGACGCGCCGCAGGTACACCGCGCCGGTGGGCATGGCCAAGTCGCTGTACGCCGCCGAGCGCGCGGCGGCGCCCCGTACCCGTACCGCCGTCATCGCCTGGGCCGACTACACGTCGCCCGTGGGCGTCGGCATGGACGCGGCCATCGGCCGGCTGGCCAGGTACGGCTCCAAGCGGCTCGACGCCCTCGTGCGGGCGCTGCCCGGGGACTCGAAGGTGTCGCTGTTCTGCCACAGCTACGGCTCGGTGGTGTGCGGTGTCGCGGCGCCCTCGCTGCCGGCGCGGGTCTCCGACATCGCGGTCGCCGGCAGCCCCGGCATGCGGGTCGAGAGCGCGAAGGAGCTGCGCACCGGCGCCCGGGTGTGGGCCACCCGGGACCACGACGACTGGATCCAGGACGTGCCGTACCTGGAGGTCGGCGGGCTCGGCCACGGCGCGGACCCGGTGACGCCGGAGTTCGGGGCGCGGGTCGTCTCGGCGTCCGGCGCGGTCGGGCACACCGGTTACTTCGAGCCCGGGACGACGAGCCTCAGCAATTTCGCCGGGATAGGCGTCGGCTCGTACTCCACGGTGCGCTGCGCCGGCGACGACGGGGCCTGCCGGAGCGGAATTTCCGGTGCGGAAGCGAACTGACGCGCGTAGAACCCCGTGGCGACCGGAGTGCGGCCGGAACATTGTGGCTAGCACCGAGGGGCGACGCGCGGGCGCACGCCGCATACGATGAGCCGCATGGGTGATGTGCTGGCCGGAATTCATGCCACCTGGGAGTTCGAGAGCGACTCCGTGCTCATCCGCTTCGAACGGGGGATCCGCACGCCGAAGCTGTTCCAGGCGCTCGGCGAACGACGCATCCCGCACGAGGCGCTGGCGTCGGTGACCCTGACGCCGGGGAAGCGCGGCACGGTCGTTCTGCACGCGACCCCGAGACCGGGCGCCGACCCGCTGATGGAGGCCGCGGCCGGGCAGCTGCGGGAGGGCTGCGACCCGTACCGGCTGGTGCTGCCGGCCGAGCGGGAGACCCTCGCGGAGTACTACGGCGACGAGCTGCGCGCCGTGCTCACTCCCGACGCGAAGACGCCCGCCGAGAAGTTCCTGGTGGCCGCACCGCAGGGGCCGCTCCACTTCAAGGCGTACGACGGCAAGGCGTCCTTCGACGGGGCGCGGGTCTCCTTCCGCTGGTTCTGGACGGGCGCGTCCTCCGCGAAGTGGAAGGCGGGCGACCAGAACTTCCAGGTGCGGGAGCTGGACGGCGTGGAGTGGCGCTCCCCCGACGTCTTCGACGGGTACCTGCGGCTGCTGCGGCGCGACGCCGGCCTGCCGGGGTCCCCGCCGCAGCCGGCCCAGGCGGACCAGGACCCGGCCGCCGTCGTCTTCGGCCTCGGGTACGGCCCGGTGCACGAGTCCCTGCCGTTCGCCGCGGCGGTGCTCGCGGCGGTGCGCACGGGCGTGGCGCCGCCCCCGCGGGACGGCGAGCCGGGCGGCCCGGTGCCGGTGGCCGTCGGCGCGCGGCGCGACCCCGCCGACATCGCCGAGCGGATACGCCACCTCGGCGACCTGCGCGCGGCGGGCCTGGTCACGGACGAGGAGTTCACCGCGAAGAAGGCGGAGCTGCTCGCGGAGCTGTAGCGGCGGACGGACCGGCGCCCGGGGGAGCTGCGGTCGCGGAGCCGGCCCGCGACCCTGCGGAGCTGTGGCGCCGGGCCCCGCCCCGCGCCCCGGTCCGGTCCCGTGGCACCCGCGATCTGTGCTGACGGGCCCGCCCGCGCCGCCTCCCGTGTCGTACCGGGGTATGAGGCCGGGACTGCGACCCGGGTACGACGCGGTGCGGTCGTCTCGCGCCTACGCTGGCCGGGTCATGACCCAGCCCTCCGCTCCCCCGCCGCCCGCCGACGGCCTCGTCAGCGCCGGGCGCCGCAATCTTCGCGCCCTCGCGTACGCGGTCAGCCACCCCTCGCACGCGCCCACCCCGCTGTTCGCGGACTCCCCGAGGCTGTGGCAGCGGTTGCTGCCGTACGCGGCGGCCGTCGCCCTCGTCGCCACCTTCCTGCCTCTGAGCGTCGTCGTCCTCGCCGGGGACTACGGCGTGCCCGGCGCTCTGGCCGGCGCGATCGCCGCCGCGCAGACCGTTCCGCTGCTGATGGTCGCCCACCGGCCGCTCCAGGCGTGGTGGATCGTGCTGCCCGCCGACGTCGCCGGCGCGCTCGTCGCCCTCGGCGGCTTCGACGGGCGGTCCCCGTGGCCCTGGACGCCGCCCGCCCTGGTCGCGTACCTCTTCCTGATGTTCGCGCTGGCGCTGCGCGAGACGCGGCGGACGCTCATCGGGGTCTGGATGGTCACCGGCGCGGCCGGTCTCGTCCTCGGGCGGGTCTTCCCCGAGGAGAGCGACGGTACGAACGTCCTGCTCGTCGTGCTCAGCGCCGTCGTCCTCGTCATAGGCGGCGCGCTGCGCGAGCGCGGTGAGGCGCAGCGGCGGCTCGCCGAGCAGGAGACCATCAGCGAGGCGGAGCGGGCCCGGCGGACGCTGCTGGAGGAACGCACCCGGATCGCCCGGGAGTTGCACGACGTGGTGGCCCACCACATGTCGGTGATCACCGTGCAGGCCGACTCCGCGCCGTACCGGGTCGGGGGCCTGCCGCCCGAGGCGCGGGAGGAGTTCGCCTCGATCGCCGCGAGCGCCCGGGAGTCGCTGACGGAGATGCGCCGGCTGCTGTCGGTGCTGCGCAGCGAGGACGCGGCGGGCGAGCGGGCTCCGCAGCCCGGCCTCGACCGGCTCCAGCAGCTCGTGGAGGCGACGGTGCGGGCGGGTCTGCCGGCCGAGCTGTCCCTCGCGGCGGGGCTCGCCGAGCGCGGCCGGCTGCCGCAGACCGTCGACCTGTCGGCGTACCGGATCGTCCAGGAGGCACTGGCGAACGTGGTGCGGCACGCGCCCGGCGCCACCACCCGGGTCTCCGTCACCTCCGACGGCACGGACCTCACCGTCCTCGTCGTCAACGGACCGCCCGCCGGACCGACTTCACCGGTGGAGGCGGGCGGGGCGGGCGGTCACGGCCTCGTCGGCATGCGCGAACGCGTACGGTTGACCGGCGGCACGCTCGACACCGGCCCGCTGCCCGACGGCGGCTTCCGGGTCGCCGCCCGGCTTCCCCTCGGCGCGAAGGACCCCGCTTCCCCATGACCATCCGCGTGATCATCGTCGACGACCAGGCCATGGTGCGCGCGGGGTTCGCCGCGCTGCTGTCGGCGCAGAGCGACATCGACGTGGTCGGGGAGGCGCCGGACGGGCGGCAGGGGATCGCGGTCGGACGTGCCGTGCGTCCCGACGTGGTCCTAATGGACGTACGGATGCCGGAGATGGACGGACTGGCGGCGGCGCGCGAGCTGCTGGACCCGCCCCCCGGGGTCGTCCACCGGCCGAAGGTCCTCATGCTCACGACGTTCGACGTGGACGACTACGTGTACGAGGCGCTGCGCGCCGGCGCGTCCGGGTTCCTCCTCAAGGACGCGCCGCCCGCCGACCTGATCTCGGCGGTGCGGGTGGTGGCGGCCGGGGAGGCGCTGCTGGCGCCGTCGGTGACCCGGCGCCTGATCGCGGACTTCGCGCGGCAGCGGCCCGCCCCGCGCAAGGACCCCTCCCTGCGGCTGAACGGGCTCACGCCCCGCGAGACGGAGGTGCTGGAGCTGATCGCCCGGGGTCTGTCGAACCAGGAGATCGCCGCCCGGCTGGTCCTGGCGGAGCAGACGGTGAAGACGCACATCGGCCGTGTCCTGGCCAAGCTGCACCTGCGCGACCGGGCGCAGGCAGTGATCTTCGCGTACGAGTCGGGCCTGGTCTCGCCAGGCGCCTGACGGTCCGTCACCTCTCTGGACGGTCACCCGAGGCCCCCGGCGCGCGCGACCCGTACCCCTGATACCCCGGTAGCACCCCCGACTTGGCTCTCCGGTCCGACGCCCCCGCCGGCGTCGTCTTCCTACCTTCCTCTCCGCCAGCCACCGGACGAGGAAGAGGAAGCAGGGGGAGCCATGCGCCGCTACAAGAGGACCCTGATCGCGCTAGCACTCGCGACGACCGTCGTGTCGGGCACGGCGGGCTGGGCCTCCGGGACCGCGCAGGAGCCCGTCACCGGCCCGCCGCCCGGCACCGCCGCCTGGAACCGCGAGGGTCTGCCCGACCCCGCCACGACGTCGCCCGCCCGGGTCGCCCGCTTCTTCGCGGCGCTCGGCGACGACCGGCGCCGCGACCTCGTGCGCCGCCACCCCACCGTCGTCGGAAACCTGGACGGCGTCCCCGTGGAGCTGCGTTACGCCGCCAACCGCCGCACCGCGAAGGCCACCGGGCACGACCGCCTCGCCGAGCCCGGCCGCCGGATCCTGGCCCTCGACCCGCGCGGCCGGGGACAGGTCGCCGAGGTGTACGGGGATCTGACGGACGCGCGGCACGTCGCCGTCGTGGTCCCCGGCTCGGACATCGACGCCGCCACCTTCGACCGTACGAACGACCCCTACGGCACCCCCGCCGGCATGGCGAAGTCCCTGCGGGACGCCACGAAGGGCCACCGCACCGCCGTGATCGCCTGGGCCGGTTACACGACGCCCGTCGGCGTGGGCGTGGACGCCGCCACGGGGGACCTCGCCGAGGCGGGCGCGGACCGGCTCGTCCGGCTGGCCGACGGACTCGACGCCGTGGGCGCCCCCGACCCGGCCCTGTTCTGCCACAGCTACGGCTCGGTGGTCTGCGGCCTGGCGGCTCACCGCCTCGACGCGGCCGACGTCGTCGCGCTGGGCTCCCCCGGGATGCGCGCGGACAGCGTCGGCGACCTGCGGACGCGAGCCCGTGTGTGGGCCGCCAAGGATCCGACCGACTGGATCGGCAGGGTCCCCCACGTGCGGTTCGCGGGGCTGGGCCACGGCGCCGACCCCACCGGGGCGGCCTTCGGCGCCCGCCGCGTGCCGGCCGGTGACGCCGACGGCCACACCGGCTACTTCGCCCCCGGCACGGAGTCCCTCCGCACGTTCGCCTCGATCACCGTCGGAGCGATCTGATGCGGGCCCTGGCAGCGAGGATCGACGCACGGACCCCCGCCCACCGCGACCGCGCCGTCGACGGCCTGCGGGCGCTGGCCCTCCTCGCCGTGCCGACCGGCCACTGGATGCTCGGCGGCTTCACCCTCGACGGCGGCGGCGCGCTGCACAACGCGAGCCCGCTGTCGTCCTTCGGCTTCTTCGCGCCGGTCAGCTGGGTGCTCCAGATGCTGGGCATCTTCTTCCTGGTCGGCGGTTACGCGTCCGTCCTGTCCTACCGCCGCCACCGGGGCACGGCCGGGGCGTGGCTGCGCGGCCGGATCGCGCGGCTCGGCCGGCCGGTGCTCGGCGTGACCGCCGTGTGGGCGGCGGTGCTGCCGGTGCTGTACGCGGCGGGGGTGCCGGGGACGACGCTGCGGACCGCGTCGACGCTGGTGATCCAGCCGCTGTGGTTCGTCGGGGTGTACGTCGCGGTGACGGCCCTGACGCCGTACTGCGTCCGCGCCTCCAGCGGGCTGGGCGCGTGGGCCGCCGCGCCGCTCCTGGCGTCCGTCGCGGTCGTCGACTTCCTGCGGTACGGGCCGTACGCCGGGGACGTGCCGTCGTGGCTCGGGGTGCTGAACCTGCTGCCGGGCTGGCTCTTCGCGTACCAACTCGGCGTCTCCTGGGGCGAGAAGCGCATCGGCCGACGGGGAGGTGCGGTGCTGCTGGCCGGTGGGGCGGTGCTGTTCGCCGTGCTGCTGGTGGTGTTCCACTACCCGGCGTCGATGGTCGGCGTTCCGGGCGAGGCCCGTACCAACTCGCATCCACCGTCGCTGCTGGTCCTCGCCCTCGCGGCGGCGCAGAGCGGTGCGGCGATCCTGCTGCGCGAGAGGATCGGCGGGCTGCTGCGCCGGCCCGCGCTGTGGGCGCCGGTCGTCGTGGTCAACCTGTCGGCGATGACGATCCTGTGCTGGCACCAGACGGCGATGCTCGCCGCGGCCGTCCCCGCCTCGTTCCTGGGCACGGTTCCGGGGCTGACGGGGGCGCCGGACTCGCTCGGCTGGATTCTGGCCAGGGCCGCGTGGCTGCCGGTGTTCGCCGGGCTGCTGATCCTGATCGGACGGTACGCGCGCGCCTTCGAGGCGCCGTGGGCCAACGTGACGACGGCCCGCCGCACGGTCGCGGGCCTGCTCGCGGCGGGGTTCGCGGCCTTCGCCCTCGGCCTGGCGTGACCGGTCCGCCGCCCCCGGCCAGGGAGTCTCCTCGCATCCGCGTACCGGGAGATCCCCTCGCCTCACGGAAGAGTCGCGCACTCCGCGCCGCGTACACGACGGCGGCCGGAGTGTGCGACGGCGGCGTCCCTACTCGCGCCCGGCCGACGTGAACGTCATGTCCGCGTACCGGCCGCCCGCGACCTGGTCCGCGATCGGGGCCAGGAGTTCCATCTCGCTCTCGGTGAGCAGGAGCCGCGTCGCCGCCGCGTTCTCCTCGACGCGGGTGCGCCTGCGGGTCCCGGGGATCGGTACGACGGCGAGTCCGTGCACCCGGGCCTGCTGCTGCACCCAGGCGAGGGCGACCTGTCCGAGCGTGGCGTTGCGGCCCTCGGCGAGCTTGCGCACCGGTTCGAGCAGCAGGGCGTTCGCGGCGGCGTTGTCGCCGTTGAAGCGGGGCTGGCTGCGGCGGAAGTCGTCCTCGGTGAGGTCCTTCTCCGCGCTGGTGAAGGCCCCGGTGAGGAAGCCCCGGCCCAGCGGGGAGTACGGGACCAGGGCGACACCCAGTTCCTTGGCCGCCGGTACGACGCCCTTCTCGATGTCGCGGCTGAACAGCGACCACTCGGACTGCACGGCGGCGATCGGGTGCACGCCCTGTGCGGCCCGCAGCTCGCCGCCGGTCACCTCGCTCAGTCCCAGGTGCTTGACCTTGCCCTCGCGCACCAGCTCGGCCATCGCGCCGACCGTCTCCTCGATGGGGACGTTCACGTCCCTGCGGTGCATGTAGTAGAGGTCGATCTCGTCGACGCCGAGGCGTTCGAGGCTGCCCTCGACGCACTGGCGGATGTAGGCGGGGTCGTTGCTGATCGTCCGCTTCGACGGGTCACGGGGGTCGACGGCCAGCGCGAACTTGGTCGCGATGACGACCTCGTCCCGGTGCGCGCGGACGAACGGCGCGAGGAACCGCTCGTTCTCCCCGGCCGCGTACGCGTCCGCCGTGTCGTACAGGGTGATGCCCAGTTCGAGCGCGCGCTCCAGCGTCGCCCGCGCCTCGTCGGCGTCCGTGGGCCCGTACGCGAAGCTCATGCCCATGCAGCCGAGGCCCTGGACGCCGACCTCCGGTCCACCCGTGCCCAGCCGGACCTTCTCGATGGTGCTGTGGTCGCTCATAGGGGTTTCAGGCCCTCTCCGACGCCCTCCGGGCGTCCGCGTAGAAGTCGATCTTGTAGTTGAGAACGGCGAGCGTGTCCTGAAGCTCGGCGATGCGCGTGCGCACGTCGCGGCGGGTCGACTCCAGCAGCTCCTGCCGCTGCTCGAAGGTGTGCTCGCCCTCCCGCAGCAGTTCGGCGTACCTGACCATGTCGGCGACGGGCATGCCGGTCAGGCGCAGCTTGCCGACGAAGGCCAGCCAGTCGAGATCCCGGTTGCTGAAGCGCCGCTGACCGGTGTGCGAGCGGTCGACGTGCGGCATGAGCCCGATCCGCTCGTACCAGCGCAGGGTGTACGCCGTGAGGCCGGTGTGCGCGGCGACCTCGCTGATCGTGTAGTGGTCCCGGCCCTCGGGGCGGGGGTGCGCGCGGGTCGCGGCGGCGCGGGGACCGGTGCGTGCGGGGACGGTTTCCGTCACGGTCATGACCTCCACGCTAGGACCTTGGAGTGCACTCCAAGCAACCGTAAACGGGAAGAAGTTTCGGGGAGGAGGCCGGACGGCCTCCGCCGCACGGGCCGCGTACCCCTCGCTCGGCCCCGCACACGCCGTACGCCCCGCCCTGCCCCGTACGCGGGCGCGGGCCGGACCCCTCGATGCGGCCGTCGGCGTGGAGCCTTTACGCTCGTACGCATGCAGAGCCTGGCGTCGCTGATCGAGAACTGGCCGGTACCCACCGCGGCGGCCGCCGTCGTGCGGGCGGACGGAAGCGTGCCGGCGTCGTACGGCCCGACCGGCCACCGCTTCCCGCTGGCCTCGGTGACCAAGCCGCTCACCGCGTACGCCGCGCTCGTCGCGTACGAGGAGGGGGCGGTCGAGCTCGACGAGCCGGCCGGACCCGAGGGGTCCACGGTCCGCCACCTGCTGGCCCACACCAGCGGGCTCGCCTTCGACGAGCACCGCGTGATGGCGCCGCCCGGCGAGCGCAGGCTGTACTCCAACGCGGGCTTCGAGGTGCTCGGGGACCACCTCGCGAAGGCGACGGACATCCCCTTCGCCGACTACCTGCGCCAGGCGGTGCTCGAACCCCTCGGCATGGCGGCCACCTCGCTGGACGGCTCGCCGGCCAAGGACGGTGTGTCGACCGTCGACGACCTGGCGCGGTTCGCCGCCGAGCTCCAGGCCCCGCGTCTGCTCGACCCGCGCACGGTCGCCGGGGCCACGGCCGTCGTCCACCCGGGGCTCAAGGGCGTACTGCCGGGCTACGGCCACCAGAACCCGAACGACTGGGGCCTCGGCTTCGAGATCCGCGACTCCAAGTCCCCGCACTGGACGGGCGGTTCGTCCTCGCCGCGTACGTTCGGACACTTCGGCCAGTCCGGTACGTTCCTGTGGGTGGACCCCGACGCGGGCCTCGCCTGCGTCGCCCTCACGGACCGGGCTTTCGGGCCGTGGGCCGTCGAGGCGTGGCCGCCGTTCACGGACGCCGTGCTCGCCGCGTTCGGCCCCGGCGCCCGCTAGGCGCAGCCGGCGGCGGGCAGCGAGCCGTCGCTGCCGGTGAGGGCCACTTCGGTCAGGCCCTCCGGGTCCTCGGCGTGGGCCGTCGTGCAGACCAGCTGCCGCACGCTCGCCGCGTCCAGCGAGCGCACGGCGAACCCGACCGTGACCCGCACCCGGGCGCGCTTCCCCCCACCGGCCACCGGCTCCACCGTGACCGGTGTGCGGTCGGTGGGCAGCCCGGTCGTGATGCCGGCCGCGTGCTCCTCGGGCGTGGGACCGTTCAGCAGCGCGGCCAGCCTCTTGTCGGTCGGCACGGCGGCGGGCGTCGAGTCGATGAACCTGACCACGGGGATCGACGAGCCGTCCGGTCCGACGAAGAAGAGCAGCATCCCGTCGTCCTTGGCCACGTCGGCGACGGCCGGGCCGCCCGCCTCGACCACCTCGCTCGCCCTGATGCCGCAGCCGGCGAGCAGCAGCGAGGCGGACGCCAGGGCGAGGGCGCGCACGTGCTTCACGCGCTCACCTCGCTGGTGGTGAGGGGTATCTCCACGACGAAGACGGCGCCGCCGCCGGGGCCGTTGGCGGCGCGGACCGTACCGCCGTGCAGCCGTACGTTCTCCAGGGTGATGGCGAGTCCGAGGCCGCTGCCCGCCGAGCGCGCACGGGCCTGGTCGGCCTTGTAGAACCGGTCGAAGACGTGCGGCAGCACGTCCGCGGGGATGCCCGGGCCCCGGTCGGCCACCTCCGTCACGAGCCAGTACGCGGCCTCCCCGCCCGGAGCGTCCGGCCCGCCGCCGGGTCCGTCCGCCGGGCCCGGTCCGTCCGCCGCGGTCTCCTGGGCGGCCGGATCGCGCTCGCGGGTCTCGGTTCTCAGCGTGACGGTGACGGGCGGCCGGCCGTGCCGCAGGGCGTTGCCGACCAGGTTGGCGATCACGACGTCGAAGCGCCGGGGGTCGAGCCGTGCGCGGATGCCGTCGGGCAGGTCGAGGACGATCTCGGCGGGGTCCGTCCAGTGGCGGCTCTGGAGGGTCCTGCGGATGGTCTCGGCGGCGTCGACCTCGTCGGTGTTCAGCTCGGCCGCGCGGGCGTCGAAGCGGGAGATCTCCATCAAGTCCTCGACCAGTACGGCGAGTTTGCCCGTCTCGGCGCTGATCAGGCGGACCGCCGCGGCCGTGTCCGGGTCGAGCCCGGCCGCGTCCTCGTCGAGGAGTTCGGTGACGGCGAGCATCCCGGCGAGCGGGGTGCGCAGTTCGTGGGAGACGTCGGAGGCGAAGCGGCGGGCGCGGGCCTCGGCGCGCTGGAGTTCGTCCACGGAGCGTTCGAGGGCGGCGGTCGACTCGTTGAACGTGCGGGCCAGTTCGGAGAGCTCTCCGCCGCCCTTGACGGGGATACGGGTGTCCAGCCGGCCCCGGCCGAGGCTGCGGGCCGCCTGCCGCAGGTCGCGCACCGGGCGCAGCACACCGCGCGCGGCGAGCAGCGCGGGCACCAGGGCGATCGCGAGGGCCGGCAGGGCGCCGTCCCGTGCGGCGACGACCATGGCGTCCACGTTGGCCTGTTCGTCGGTCAGCGGCACGACGGCGTAGAAGATCAGACCCGTGGGGCGCACGGTCCGCCCGCCCGTCCCGGCCGGGCTGGTCCGGAAGACGACGGGCACGGCGACGGTCAGGTAGGGCTCGCCGCCCTTGACGACCCGCTGGAAACTGCCGTGCGGCGTGCCCCGGGCCTCGCGGCGCAACTCGGGCGTGATGACGGTGGAGGTGGGGTTGGTGCCGGAGGACAGCCGCAGCGACCCGTACTCGGCGTACACCCACCAGTCGCGGCCCTTGCCCTGCCGGGCGAGCATGCGGAGCATGCCCTGCATCTGCTCCGTGTTGGGCGGCAGGTTGAGGTGGAACTCCTGGATCTGTTCGCGGAAGGACGAGACGGCCGAGTCCTGTGCCTGCTTGAGCAGGGCGTTGCGCGCCTCGCGGTAGGTGAGGGCGGCCGTGGTGCCGCAGCCGACCGCGGCGACGAGCAGGAAGGCGAGGACGAGCCGCGTCCGCAGGCCGGAGATCAGCACAACGGTCCGAAACGGTAGCCGAAACCGCGCAGGGTCTGGATGTAGCGGGGGCTGCCCGGTACGTCCTCGATCTTGTTGCGCAGCCGCCGTACGCAGGCGTCGACGAGCCGGGCGTCGCCGTGGTAGCTGTGCTCCCACACGTGCTCCAGCAACTGCTGCCGGCTGAAGACCTGTTCCGGGGCCGCGCACAGGTGCAGCAGCAGCTTGAGCTCCGAGGGGGCGAGGGCTATCCGCTCGCCGGACTTGACGACGGTGAGCCCGGCCCGGTCGACGGCGAGGTCGCCGTGGAACTCGACGGCGGGCCGCGCGCCGCCGGGTTCCTCGATGCGGCGCAGCACCGCCCGGATGCGGGCCTCGATCACCTCGGTGCGGGCCGGCTTGACGATGTAGTCGTCGGCGCCCGCCTCCAGTCCGATGACGACGTCGAAGTCGTCGCCGCGGGCGGTGAGCATGATGATCGGCAGTTGGCTGGTCTCGCGCACCCGGCGGCAGACCTGGACGCCGTTCATGCCCGGCAGCATCAGGTCCAGGAGCAGCAGGTCGGGGCGGAACTCGGCGAGGGCGGCGAGCCCCGCCTCGCCCGTTGCGGCGGTCCGTACGTCGTGGCCGCGGCGGCGCAGCCCCAGTTCGACCCCTTCGCGTACGGACGGGTCGTCTTCGATCAGCAGCACGCGTGGCATCTGCGGAGTATCCCAAGGGGTGAGGTTCGGTCGTTCGTCGCCGTGCTCATGGCCGCAGCCGCCGTACGGCGCCCGACAGCAGGGCGTCGACCTCGGCCAGGCGCAGCGGCTTCGCCAGGACGGCGAACACCGCCAGGATCACGGCCGCGCCGGACGCCGCGCCCGCCGGGGCGCCCGCACCCGCCGCCCATCCGGCGGCGAGGTGGCCGAGCACGGCCGCGGGCACGGCGGCGGCGAGCAGCCGGGCGTGCGCGGTGACGGACGGCGAGCGCCCCGTCGCACGGGCCGGCGGCAGGCGTCTGTGCAGGGTGTACGCCGTGAGCGCCCAGCCCGCGCAGAGGGCGAGCGAGTACGCCCCGGCCATGCCGGTCACCGCCCAGCGCGGCGGCAGCAGGACGTACGCGGCGATGGACAGGCCCGCGTTGAGGCCGGCGATCACCAGGTTGAGCAGGAAGGGGGTGCGGGTGTCGCGCAGGGCGTAGAAGGCCCGGGAGAGGACGTACTGGCCCGAGAAGGCGATCAGGCCGGGTGCGAACGCCATGAGGATGCCCGCCATCGCGGCGATGTCGTCGGCGCCGGTCCGCCCGTACTGGAAGACGAGGGCCATCAGCGGCTGGGCGAGGGCGAGCAGGGCGCAGGCCGCCGGGACGACGGCGGCGGCGCTGGTGCGCAGCGCGTACGACACGTCGCGGCGCACGGCCGCCAGGTCCCCGTCGGCGGCCGCCCCGCTCATCCGGGGCATCAGGGCGGTGACCAGCGAGACGGTGACGATGCCGTGCGGCACCGCCCACAGCAGGTAGGCGTTGTTGTAGGCGCTGTAGCCGACGCCGCCGTGGATGCCCACGGCGAGCGCCCGCTCTCCGGCCGACGTGGCCAGCCGGGTCACGACCCAGTACGCGGCCTGGTTGGTGAGGACCAGCATGACCAGCCAGCCCGCGGCCCGCATCGGCCGGGTGAGCCCGCTGCCCCGCCAGTCGAATCGGGGCCGCCAGCGGAAGCCGGCCGCGCGCAGGGCGGGCAGCAGGGCGAGCGCCTGGACGGCGATGCCGGCCGTGGTCCCCCAGCCGAGCAGCGCCGTGCTCCCGGGCGACAGGGAGCCGCCGGACGTGGTCACCAGCGTGAGGTAGAGCGTGAACACCGCGATGACGACGGCGTTGTTGAGCACCGGCGTCCACATCATCGCGCCGAACCTGCCGCGTGCGTTGAGGACTTGGCCGAGCAGCGTGAACAGGCCGAGGAAGAAGATCTGCGGCAGGCAGTAGCGGGCGAAGGCGACCGTCATGGTGGCCCGCTCGCCGGTGTAGCCGGTGTACGCGGCGACGATGGCGGGCGCCGCGAGGACCGCGCCGCCGGTGATCACCAGCAGCGCCACGACGCAGACGGTGAGCAGCCGGTCGGTGTACGCGACGCCGCCGTCCCCGTGCTCCTTGGCGGCCTTGACCAGCTCGGGCACGAAGACGGCGTTCAGCGCGCCGCCGAGCAGCAGCATGTAGACGATGGTCGGGACGGAGTTGCCGACCGCGTACCCGTCGGCGACGACGCCGGCGCCGAGCGCCGCGGCGACGACGGCGGACCGTACGAACCCGGTGGCGCGCGAGACGACGGACCCGGCGGCCATGAGCGCGCCGCTGCGCAGCGCGGACGGCGGCTTCGGCGGGGCGGGCAGCGTGGTGCTCACCGGCGTGCCAGGTACGCCTGGAAGGCGCGGTACAGCGTGTGGTTGGCCGTTCCCGGCATCGGTGTCTCCCACTCCCCCAGTGTTTCGACGACCTGTCCGCCCGTGCCGAGCTTCCAGCGCAGCAGGCCGTGCCCCCGGTCGTCGGGATCAAGGGTGGAGGGTACCCCGCGCATGTCGTACACGTCGGCGCCCAACGCGTGGGCGTCCCGCAGCATGCGCCACTGAAGGGCGTTGGAGGGGCGGACCTCGCGGCGGTGGTCGGCGGAGGCGCCGGTCTGGTACCAGACCCGCCGGCCCACCGTGATCATGGTGTGGGCGGCGAGCGTCTCGCCGCCGTGGCGGGCGAGGTAGAGCTTCATGCGGCCCGGCTGCTCGGCGTTGAGGACCTCGTACTGGCGCGCGTAGTACGCCAGGGAGCGGCCGAGCCGGAACCCGTCGCGGTCCTCGGTGATCCGCAGCAGCCGGTAGAACTCGGGGAGGTCGGCGGCGCCTCCCACGGACACCTCGACACCGGACTTGTCGGCCCTGCGCACATTGCGGCGCCACTCCTGGTTGAGCCCGTTCCACAGGTCGTCGACGGTGCGCCCGGCGAGCGGCACCTGGAAGACGAGGCGCGGCTGCGCGTCCCCGTCGCCGCCCGGGCCGTCGCCGCCACAGCGCCGCCAGCCGCGTGCCCGCAGCCGCTCGGACACGGCGGTGCCCAGGGGGTCGACCTCGCAGGCGAGGACGTCGTGGACGCTTCGGCCGGGGCCGGTGAGCTGCTTGAGGCGGGCGGCGTTCCAGCGGCGGAAGGCGGGCGCGGGCCCGATGCGCACGGCGAAGACGCCGGCCGCCCGCAGGTGGCGCAGCAGCGGCGTGAGCCAGCCGTCGATGTCCGGGTCGGCCCAGTCGGCGTACGGCCCCTCCGGCAGGTACGCGAAGTACTTGCGGGTGCCGGGGAACGGGCGGAGCAGGACCAGGGCCACTCCGGTGAGCTCCCGCGGGCCGGGCGGGCCGGAGCCGTCGACGGCGGGTCCCCAGCCGATCAGCCGCGACTGCCAGCCCTCCTTCACACCGGCCCAGGAGGGGCACTGGAGGAAGCTGGGGCCGGACGGCCCGGCCGCGCGGGACGCGAGGAACGCCTGGTACGTCTCGGCGGTGATGGGCCCCAGCCGGGTCTCCCGGCTGCGGGCGGCCGCCGTCACGAGCAGAGCTGACACAGCGTGAACCTCCTTCTTCCGCCCCTTGGTCGGTGGGGGCGTCCAGGAGATTCACAGCCGTCCGTGACCGTGCCGCGCGGCGAATGTGACGGGACGACGACCGTTTGTTCCCAACCGCTGTCACATGGCCACAGGGCCGGTTTCCGGAGTTTTCCGCGGCTTAGAGTCCGGACATCCCACCCCTTTCTGGAGGCTTCCGTGAGTCATATACGTGCGTCGCGTGCCGCTGTCGTGGCCGGCGTACTGGGCGCCGTGCTCTGCGCCTGTTCGTCGAGCGGCGGGAGCGTCGCGCCGCCGGACGAGGGGAAGCCGGGCGGCCGGCCCGACCGCCCGGTGACCGTCACCGTGACGCCCGACGGCAAGGGCGCGGCCGCCGGGAGGCCGGTCGTCGTGACGGCGAAGGGCGGCACCCTGTCCTCGGTGACCGTCGTCGACGCCGGGGGCGGGCGGCTGACCGGCCGCCCGGCGCCCGGCAAGGCGTCCTGGACGTCGGACCGCAAGGCGGTGCCCGGCACGACGTACACGGTGGAGGCGAGGACCCGGACGCAGGGCGGCCGGGAGGCCACCAGCAGGACCTCCTTCAGCACGGCCGCCGCGAGCCGGGTCAACAAGCTGTCACTGGCGCCCGGCAAGAACTCCACCGTCGGCGTGGGCCAGCCGCTGTCGGTCGTCTTCGACGGCCCGGTCGCGCACCGGGCCGACGTGGAGAAGCAGCTCAAGGTCACCACCTCGAACGGCACCGTGGGCTCCTGGGGCTGGGTCCGCGACCACTCCGGCAGGGACCGCGCGGACTGGCGGCCCGAGAAGTACTGGAAGGCCGGTACGAAGGTCACCCTCGACGCCGAGCTCAACGGCACCGACTCGGGCCCGGCCGGCGGCTGGTTCGTCCGCGACTACCGCACCGGTTTCACCGTCGGCTCCCGCCAGGTCGTACGCGTCGACCTCGACCGCAAGCTGCTCACGCTGGAGCGGGACGGGAGGAAGCCGGTCGAGATCCCCGTCTCCGGCGGCACCCCCGGCGGCGACAAGCGGTCCTGGCGGGGGACGGCCGTCCTCATGTCGAAGGAGGGCACCATCAACATGAACTCGGAGACCGTGGGCCTGGGCGACGCGTACGACAAGATGGTCGACTACTCGATGCGCCTCACCTGGTCCGGGATGTACGCGCACGCCGCCCCCTGGAACGCCGCCCACTTCGGCCGCGCCAACATGAGCTCCGGCTGCATCGGGATGAGCACGGCCGACGCGGCGCGCTTCTACCGGCTGGTCCGGGTGGGCGACCCGTTCGAGATCAAGGGCCGGGACACCAAGGGCACGGTCGCCGAGGGCAACGGCTACGGCGCGTGGAACGTGTCCTGGGAGCAGTGGAAGTCCAAGAGCGCGCTGAAGGGCTGACCCGGGGGGTCAGCCGCTCATCTCCCACAGCAGCACCTCGGCGGGGGCGGCGGCCGCCACCAGCTCCAGGCCGTCCGCCCCGGTGATCAGCGCCGCGTCGCCGGGACCCAGCGCGTGCTCGCCGAGCCCGAAGCGGCCCCGTACGACGTGGGCGTACACCCGCGGGGCGTCCGGGACCGCCGTGCGCTCCCCGGCGCCCGGCCGCCGCACGTGCAGCAGCGCTCCGGCCTCGGGCAGCGCGTACGGGGTGGCGTCGGCGATGCCGCGCACGACCTCGTACGACGGCTCCCCGCCCGGGTCCACCGGCGCCAGCCACATCTGCACGAAGACCAGCGGCGCCTCACCGTCGTTGCGCTCGACGTGCCGGACCCCCGCGCCGGCGCTGAGCCGCTGCACGTCACCGGGGCGCACGACGGTGGCGTGGCCGGCCGAGTCGCGGTGGGTGAGCTCCCCCTCGGCGACCCAGGTGACGATCTCGGTGTGGCTGTGCGGGTGCTCGTCGAATCCGGCGCCGGGCGCCAGCCGTTCCTCGTTGCAGGCCAGCACGGCGCCGAAGCGCAGCAGCTCCGGGTCGTAGAAGTGCCCGAAGGAGAAGGCGTGGAGGGACTCGACACCGGCGGAGGCGTCACCGCCGCGGAAGCGGTCCGCGGCACGCCGTACAGAAATCACGGAGCCCACCGTAGCCCCGGCCCGACGGCCCGGGGTTCCGATAAGGCAGTCTTGTCCCGTGCCCCAACCCGATCCTGAGCAGCCCGCCGCGAAAGCCGCCCACCCGCATTCCGCGACCTTGCGCCGGCTGGAGAAGTCCTCCGGCCGCCTCGCCGCGAACGCGATCGCCCGCATGGACGAGACGCTGCCGTGGTACCGGGCCATGCCCCCGGAGAACCGGTCGTGGATCGGCCTGGTCGCCCAGGCCGGCATCGCCGCCTTCACCGAGTGGTTCCGGCATCCCGAGACCCCGCAGGCCATCTCCACCGACGTCTTCGGCACCGCGCCCCGCGAGCTGACCCGGGCGATCACCCTGCGGCAGACCGTCGAGATGGTCCGTACGACGATCGAGGTCATGGAGACGGCGATCGAGGAGGTCGCGGCGCCCGGCGACGAGTCGATCCTGCGCGAGGCCCTGCTCGTGTACGCCCGCGAGATCGCCTTCGCGACCGCGCAGGTGTACGCGCAGGCCGCCGAGGCGCGCGGTGCCTGGGACGCCCGTCTGGAATCGCTCGTCGTGAACGCGGTGCTGTCCGGGGAGGCCGACGAGGGCGCGGTCTCCCGCGCGGCGGCCCTGGGCTGGAACTCCCCCGAGCACGTCTGCGTCGTCCTGGGCACCGCGCCCGACGGCGACTCCGAGCTGACGGTCGAGGCGATCCGCCGCGCCGCCCGGCACGCCAAGCTCCAGGTGCTGACCGGCGTGCTCGGCAGCCGCCTGGTCGTCATCGCGGGCGGCAGCGACAACCCGCTCCAGGTGGCGAAGGCCCTCATCGGCCCGTACGCCGCCGGACCCGTGGTCGCCGGGCCCATCGTCCCGGACCTGCTCGCCGCCACCCGGTCCGCGCAGGCCGCCGCCGCCGGGCTCAAGGCGTGCCAGGCGTGGCAGGACGCCCCGCGCCCGGTCCTGGCGGACGATCTGCTGCCGGAGCGGGCGATCGCCTCCGATCCCGCTGCGCGGGAGCAGTTGGTGGAGGAGATCTACAGACCGCTGGAGGAGGCGGGCTCGGCTCTGCTGGAGACGCTGAGTGTGTATCTGGAGCAGGCGAGCAGTCTGGAAGGCGCGGCACGGATGCTCTTCGTGCACCCGAACACCGTGCGATACCGCCTTCGACGTGTGACGGACGTCACCGGATGGTCACCCTCCGATGTTCGATCCGCCTTCACTCTGCGCATCGCGCTCATCCTGGGGCGTCTGGCCGACGGGGACCCCCAGCCCTAGACTTTTGTCGAACACCAACAAATCCCCCGACGGTTCTTGGTCCCTGTCCCCACGGGCCCGCAGGTCCGTCCACAAGAGAGAGTGTGAGGGTGCTCGTACTCGTCGCTCCCGGCCAAGGCGCTCAGACGCCCGGCTTCCTGACTCCCTGGCTCGACCTCCCCGGCGCCGCCGACCGGCTCGCCGCCTGGTCCGACGCCATCGGGCTCGACCTCGTCCACTACGGCACGCAGGCCGACGCGGACGCGATCCGCGACACGGCCGTGGCCCAGCCGCTGCTGGTGGCGGCGGGTCTGCTGTCCGCCGCAGCGCTGGACGCCCGCCCGCACGTCTCCGCGGTCGCCGGACACAGCGTCGGTGAGATCACCGCCGCCGCGTACGCCGGTGTGCTCACCGAGGAGGCCGCGCTCGGCTTCGTCCGTACGCGCGGCCTGGGCATGGCCGAGGCCGCCGCCGTCACCGAGACCGGCATGGCCGCGCTCCTCGGCGGCGACCCCGAGGCCGTCGTACCGCACCTGGAGAAGCTGGGCCTGACCCCGGCCAACGTGAACGGCGCGGGCCAGATCGTGGCCGCGGGCACGCTGGAGCAGCTCGCCGCGCTCGCGGAGGACAAGCCCGAGGGCGTACGCCGGGTCGTGGAGCTGAAGGTCGCCGGCGCGTTCCACACGCACCACATGGCCCCCGCGGTCACCGAACTCGGCAAGGCGGCGCAGGACCTGGTCGTCTCCGACCCGGCCGTCACCTATGTCTCGAACGCCGACGGCCGTACGGTCTCCACCGGCTCCGAGGTCGTCGCGCGCCTGGTCGCCCAGGTCTCCAACCCGGTCCGCTGGGACCTGTGCATGAAGACCCTGGAGGAGCTGGGCGCCACCGCGCTCATCGAGGTCTGCCCCGGCGGCACGCTGACGGGCCTCGCCAAGCGCGCGCTGCCCGGTGTGAAGACTCTCGCGCTCAAGACCCCCGACGACCTCGAAGCGGCCCGCGCGCTCATCGCTGAGCACGCGGCGCGATAGGAGCCCGAGAGAGCATGTCGAAGATCAAGCCCAGCAAGGGCGCCCCGTACGCGCGGATCATGGGTGTCGGCGGCTACCGTCCGACCCGGGTCGTGCCCAACGAGGTGATCCTCGAGACGATCGACTCGTCCGACGAGTGGATCCGCTCCCGCTCCGGCATCGCGACCCGGCACTGGGCCTCCGACGAGGAGACCGTCGCCGCCATGTCGATCGAGGCGTCCGGCAAGGCCGTCGCCGACGCCGGGATCCGCGCCGACCAGATCGGCGCCGTGGTCGTCTCGACCGTTTCGCACTTCAGCCAGACCCCGGCCGTCGCCACGGAGATCGCCGACAAGCTCGGCACGGCGAAGGCCGCGGCCTTCGACATCTCGGCCGGCTGCGCGGGCTTCGGCTACGGGCTGACCCTCGCCAAGGGCATGATCGTGGAGGGTTCCGCCGAGTACGTGCTGGTCATCGGCGTCGAGCGGCTGTCCGACCTGACCGACCTGGAGGACCGCGCGACGGCCTTCCTGTTCGGCGACGGCGCGGGCGCGGTCGTCGTCGGCCCCTCCGAGGAGCCGCACATCGGCCCGACCGTCTGGGGCTCCGAGGGCGACAAGGCGGGCACGATCAAGCAGACCGTGCCGTGGGACCGCTTCCGCATCGGCGACGTGTCCCAACTGCCCCTCGACTCCAAGGGCGAGGTCAAGTTCCCGGCCATCACGCAGGAGGGCCAGGCGGTATTCCGCTGGGCCGTCTTCGAGATGGCGAAGGTCGCCCAGCAGGCGCTGGACGCGGCCGGGATCACCCCGGACGAACTGGACGTCTTCATTCCGCACCAGGCGAACATGCGGATCATCGACTCGATGGTGAAGACTCTGAAGCTGCCGGAGCACGTCACGGTCGCCCGTGACGTCGAAACCACCGGTAACACCTCGGCCGCCTCGATTCCGCTCGCGATGGAGCGGCTCCTGGCGACCGGACAGGCGAAGAGCGGCGACACCGCGCTGGTCATCGGCTTCGGGGCGGGTCTCGTCTACGCCGCGACGGTCGTTACCCTCCCCTAGGCACGTCCGGACCTTTCCGGACCTGCCGCTGTACCCCATTCCCTCTGCACAACACCGAAGGAGCGCCACCATGGCCGCCACTCAGGAAGAGATCGTCAACGGTCTCGCCGAGATCGTCAACGAGATCGCCGGCATCCCCACCGAGGACGTCCAGCTGGACAAGTCCTTCACCGACGACCTGGACGTCGACTCGCTGTCCATGGTCGAGGTCGTCGTCGCCGCCGAAGAGCGCTTCGACGTCAAGATCCCCGACGAGGACGTCAAGAACCTCAAGACGGTCGGCGACGCCGCCGCCTACATCCTCAAGCACCAGGCCTGATCCGGCCGGTCCTGTGTCGCCGCCCGGCGGTGGCGCCGTGAAAATTCAGCACCCTCTACACGTGGAGAAAGAATTCCTGTGAGCCCGACCAATCGCACCGTGGTCGTCACCGGTATCGGCGCAACAACACCGCTGGGTGGCGACGCCGCATCGACCTGGGAAGGTCTGATGGCCGGACGTTCCGGCGTCAGGCCCCTGGAGGGCGAGCGCTTCGCCGAACTCCCCGTCCGCATCGCGGCCCTGGCCGCCGTCGACCCGGGCGACGTACTGCCCCGCCCGCTGGCCCGCAAGCTGGACCGCTCGGCGCAGTTCGCGCTGATCGCGGCCCGTGAGGCGTGGGCCGACGCGGGGTACACCGACAAGGCGGGCGAGGACGAGAAGATCCAGCCGAACCGTCTCGGCGCGGTCATCGCCTCCGGCATCGGCGGCGTCACGACGCTGCTCGACCAGTACGACGTGCTGAAGGAGAAGGGCGTACGCCGCGTCTCCCCGCACACCGTTCCCATGCTCATGCCGAACGGCCCCTCCGCCAACGTCGGTCTCGAGGTCAACGCCCAGGCGGGCGTGCATACTCCGGTCTCCGCGTGCGCCTCCGGCGCCGAAGCCATCGGTTACGCCGTCGAGATGATCCGCACCGGCCGTGCCGACGTGGTCGTCGCCGGCGGTACGGAGGCGGCGATCCACCCGCTGCCGATCGCGGCCTTCGCCAACATGATGGCGATGTCCAAGAGCAACGAAGAGCCGCAGAAGGCCTCGCGCCCGTACGACACCGGCCGCGACGGCTTCGTCCTCGGCGAGGGCGCGGGTGTCGTCGTCCTGGAGTCGGCCGAGCACGCCGCCGCGCGCGGTGCGCGGGTGTACTGCGAGGTCGTCGGCCAGGGCCTGTCCGCGGACGCCCACCACATCGCGCAGCCCGAGCCGAGCGGCCGCGGCATCGCCGTCGCCCTGCAGAACCTGCTCGACGACACCGGTCTGAAGCCTGCCGAGATCGTGCACCTGAACGCGCACGCCACCTCGACCCCCCAGGGCGACGTCGCCGAGATCAAGGCGCTGCGCAAGGTCCTCGGTGACGACCTCGACCACGTGGCGGTCTCCGCGACGAAGTCGATGACCGGTCACCTGCTGGGCGGCGCGGGCGGCATCGAGACCGTCGCGACGGTGCTGGCGCTGCACCACCGGAAGGCCCCGCCGACCATCAACGTCGACGACCTCGACGCCGAGGTCGACGCGGACGTCGTGCGCGACGAGCCGCGGGTGCTGCCCGAGGGCACGATCGCCGCGATCAACAACTCGTTCGGCTTCGGCGGCCACAACGTGGTCCTGGCCTTCCGTACGGTCTGATCCGCGCGGCACACAGCCGAAAAGGCCCTGCCGGGAGCTCCGCGCTCCCGGCAGGGCCTTCGCCGTCGCGCTCCCCGTGCGGGGTCAGCGGACGGCGAAGACCGGCGGTTCGCCGTCGGTGTACCGGTTGACGACGACGTATCCGTCGCGCACCGCCAGCATCTCGGCGTCGATGGACACCGGCGCCTCCTTGCCCAGCGTCGTCTTCTCGACGGCGCCCTTCGCCCGGGGGTCGAGCACGGCGACGTCCGAGCGCGGCCATCCGGAGGTCAGCGCCGCCACCCGGCCGTCGTCCCGCAGGGCGAGCGCGCCGATGTGGCCGATCTTCGGACTGCGCCACAGCTCCCGGCCGTCCTCGATGGAGAATCCGGCGACGTACTGGGGCACGATGTCGCCCGGCTTCTGGACGGCGGCGACCAGCGTGCCGCCCGACACGAACGGGCCCTCGGCCTTCAGGTCGTCGGGAGACAGCCGTATGTCGAGGTCGCCGGAGCGGCCGGACAGCGGCACGGCCGCGCGCGCCTCGCCCCGCTCGTCGAAGGAGAGCACCGCGCGCACGCCCCGCTCGTCGGTCTCCTGGAAGCCGATCACGGCCGGCTCGACGGAGTACACGTACGCCGTGCCCGCGCTCTCGACCGGGAGCTTCGTCACCCACTCCTGCGCACCGGTACGGGTGTCGAGGGCCAGCAGCCGCGCGGTGACGGCGCCGTCGCTCTTGACCCGGGCGCACTCCTCCACGAGCAGGGTCCGGGCGGCGTTCGCGCCCACGGTGAGGATCCGGCAGCGTTCGGGCACCGGCCGCTTCCACTGTTCACCGCCGGTGCGGGCCGACCGGGCGCGCACCGCGCCGTCCTCCAGGGTGACGGCGGTGGCGCCGCCCAGGGCGATGCCCTTGCCGATGCCCTCACCCTTGAGGGTCCGCTTCCAGAGCGTGGCGCCGTCGTCGAGCCGGACGGCGGCGAGGGTGGAGCAGGGCTTGTTGTGGCGCCCGTAGGCGACGAGTCCCACGCCTGCGGACGGCTGGGCGCTCTGCGCGCACACGGACTCGCGGACCGGTGCGGGGGTGCTCCACCGCTCCTCGCCGTCCTTCACGGCGTAGGCGGCCAGGCCGTCGGTACGGACCCGCACGACGGTGTCGCCGGTGGACCAGCCGCGCAGCCCCTTGACGGTGGCGGGGCGGTCCACCGGCGCCTTCCAGGCGATGTCCAGCCGGTCGACGCCCTTCATCGGGGAGGTGATCCGCACCTTCTCGCCGCGGAGCCACTGGTACCCGTACAGCCCGGGCAGGACGCCGATCAGCAGTCCGGCCACCACCACGCCGGCGACGGCCGCCCGGCGCAGCCCCGCCGCGCCCAGCGCCTTGCTCAGGGCGAGGGAGCCGCCGAAGGAGAACGCGAACGCGAGGAGGAGCACGGTGGGCAGCCCCTGCGGGCAGTCACCGCCGCCGCACGCCCCGCCGGCCTCGCGGAACAGCGCGGTCCAGCCCAGGACGTGGAAGACGACGGCCCAGCAGACCACGACTGACGCCAGCAGTACGGCGGCCACTTCGACCGCCGGTCGTATACGCACAACCAACCCCCACACAGAGCGGTGCACGGCATGTGCACCGTGGGGCGGAATGTATCGGGCGGCCGTCGCGCGCGGTCGAGAGGGTCAGACCACCTGGTGGAGCCAGCGCACGGGGGCGCCCTCGCCCGCGTATCTGAAGGGTTCGAGTTCGTCGTCCCAGGGCTTGCCCAGCAGCTTGGCGACCTCGGCCTCCAGGTCGGTCTCGCCGCCCACCGAACGGGCCAGGGCGGCGCGCAGCCGGTCCTCCGGGACGAGGATGTCGCCGTGCATTCCGGTGACGGCGTGGAAGATGCCGAGGCCGGGGGTGGAGCTGTAGCGCTCGCCCTCGGCCGTCGGGGAGGGTTCGGCCGTCACTTCGAAGCGCAGCAGGTGCCAGCCGCGCAGGGCGGACGCCAGCTTGGAGGCGGTGCCCGCCTGGGCCTGCCAGGAGAACTCGGCTCTCCAGGTGCCGGGCGAGGCCGGCTGTCTGATCCAGTCGAGGTTGACCCGCACACCGAGTACGCCCGCTACTGCCCATTCGACGTGCGGGCACAGCGCGCGCGGTGCGGAGTGAACGTACAGAACTCCACGTGTCGTCACCGGGACCTCCAGTGTGGGACGAGGTTCGCCTTCCCCAGCGGCCTCGCGCCCGTACCGCCTCTTCCCGGTCGGCTCCCGAGGTTGTCAACAGTAAACAGCATCGGGAGTTAATCTCCTGAAAAGGGACAGTATGTGACGTGATGTAATTTACCGGAGCCCCGGATGGGCGAAGGGCTGCTGGTTCGACGGGGAAAAACTACCGTGCGGCGGCGTCCGGCGGGTGACGTACTGTCGGTCGGGGTGGACGCGGACACGAAGCTTTCACCCGCCAGGACGCCGGTACGACGCCACGGAGGGGATCAGGGCATGCGGGTACGCCGCCGAGTGCGCGGCCGGGAGCGCCGGCCGCGTGCCGCCGCAGCCGCCGCGACGGCGGCCCTGCTCGTCCTGGCGGGCGCGCTCGCCGGGTGCGACGCCGGGGACGGCACGGAGCCGGGCGAACCGCCGGCGGCCCGCCCGGCCGTCCCGAAGCCGACGCCCCTGTGGGACCGCAGCCCGGAGTCCGTCGCCGCGGTCGGGGACTCCATCACGCGCGGCTTCGACGCGTGCGAGGTCCTCGCGGACTGCCCGGAGGTGTCCTGGGCCACGGGCACGGACGCCACCGTGCGCAGCGTGGCGCTGCGGCTGCTGGGCAGGGCGGGGGCGGTCGCCCGCACCTGGAACCACGCCGAGTCAGGCGCGCGGATGGCCGAGCTCCCCGAGCAGATGACGCGAGCCGTCGCGGACCGGCCGGAGCTGGTGACGGTCATGGTGGGGGCGAACGACGCCTGCCGCAAGGACGTGTCGCACATGACATCGGTGGCTGACTTCCGGACGTACTTCGAGACGTCGGTGAAGAAGCTGCGCGAGGAGCTGCCCGAGTCGCAGCTGTACGTGTCGAGTGTGCCGGATCTGAAGCGGCTCTGGTCGCAGGGGCGCGCCAACCCGATGGCCAAGCAGATCTGGGGGCTGGGCATCTGCCCGTCCATGCTGGCCGGCCCGGACGCCACGGACGCGGGGTCGGTGGCGCGGCGCGAGTCGGTGCACCGGCGGGTGGTGGCGTACAACGAGGTGCTGCGGGACGTGTGCGCGAAGGACGCGCGCTGCCGCTACGACGGCGGCGCGGTCTTCGACTTCCGTTTCACCGGGCGGCAGTTGAGCCAGTGGGACTGGTTCCACCCGAGCAGGAACGGGCAGCAGCGGCTGGCCGAGATCGCGTACCGCAACATCACGGCGGCGGAGCCTCCCGCGTAGGGTCTTCCGTCATGGACGCGCAACCTTCCCCGGCACGCCCGGAGCCCTTCGGCACGCTCGACGACGGCACGCCCGTCCACCGCTGGGTCCTGGAACGGGACGGCGTGGTGGTGCGCGTGCTGACGTACGGCGGGATAGTCCAGTCGGTGGAGACCCCGGACCGGCACGGGCGCACGGCCGGTGTGGCGGTCGGGTTCGACTCCCTCGCGGGGTACGTGGAGCGTCCCGGGCCGTACTTCGGGGCGCTCGTCGGGCGGTACGCCAACCGGATCGCGGGCGGCGCCTTCACCCTGGACGGGCGGACGTACGCGCTGGCGCGCAACGGGGGCGCGCACAGTCTGCACGGCGGCGAGCGCGGCTTCGACAAGCGGGTGTGGGAGGCGCGGCCGCTGCCGTACGGCGTGCGGCTCTCGCGGGTCAGCCCCGACGGCGAGGAGGGTTTTCCCGGGCGCGTCGATGTCTCGGCGGCGTACACCCTGGAGGCGGGCGGGGCGCTGCGGATCGCCTACCGGGCGGTCACGGACGCGCCGACGGTGGTGAACCTGACGAACCACACGTACTGGAGCCTGGGCAGCGGCGGCCCGCGCGAGCTGCGCCTCGCGGCGGGGGCGGTGACGCCGGTGGACGGCGAGGGGATACCGACCGGCGCCATGGACACGGCGGCGGGCTCGCGGTTCGACTTCCGTGCTGCGCGGGTCCTCCGCGGCGGGTACGACCACAACTTCGTGCTGGACAAGGGGGTCACGGCCGAGGCCGAGCCGGTGGGCGAGCTGTACGACCCGGGGTCGGGGCGGGTGGTGACGATCGCCACGACGGAGCCGGGGGTGCAGGTGTACACGCCGGACGGGTTCGACGGGGTGGCGCTGGAGACCCAGCACTTCCCCGACTCGCCGAACCGGCCCGGGTTCCCCCCGGTGGTGCTGCGCCCGGGCGAGGTCTACGCGTCGGCGACGGTGTACGGGTTCGGGGTGCGGGGGTAGCGGCGGGGGCGCGGCCGGGCCGCCCCCGCCGGCCCGGCACCCCGCCCCCGCCCCGCTGGGTCAGTCGCCCTGGAGGTCCAGCGTCGCCGTCAGCCGGACGTCGGTGAGGGAGCGGCCCGTACGGACCTCGTACGTGCCGGGGACGAAGGACCAGGCGCCCGCCTCCTCGTCCCAGATCTCGAACGCGCGCGCCGGCAGGGTGATCTCCGCCTCCGCCCACTCCCCCGGCGCCGCCTCGACGTTCGCGAACCCGGCAAGCCACCGGGCCGGGCGCTCCACCGCGTCCGCCTGCGGGGCCAGGTAGACCTGGACGACCTCGCGGCCGGCGCGCGCCCCGGTGTTGCGCACCCGGATCTTGGCCGTCGTGCGGGTCGCTTCCAGCGACTCGTACTCCCAGGTGGTGTAGCCCAGGCCGTGGCCGAAGGGGTACGCCGGCGCGGCGCCCGCCCTGTCCCAGGCGCGGTAGCCGATGAAAAGCCCCTCGCGGTAGTGGAGTTGCCCGTCCGTCGGCGCGACCTCGGTCACCGGCGCGTCCGCGAGGGCGGCCGGCCAGGTGGTCGGCAGCCGGCCGCCCGGCTCCGCCGCGCCGAGCAGCACGTCGGCGAGCGCGGCGCCGCCCTCCTGGCCGGGGAACCAGCCCAGCAGCACGGCGGCCACCTCCTCGCGCCACGGCATCTCCACCGGGGAACCGGCGTTGACGACCACGACCGTGTTCGGGTTGGCGGCGGCCACGGCGTGCACGAGGTCGTCCTGGCGGCCGGGGAGGTGCAGGTCCGCACGGTCGAAGCCCTCCGACTCGACCTCCTCGGTCGTGGCGACCACGACGACGGCCGCGTCCGCGCCGCGGGCCGCCTCCACCGCCTCGGCGATCAGGTCGTCGGGGTCGCGCCGGGGCGCCGCGTGCAGGAACGAGAACATCACCGCGGGGAGCGGTGCGTCGTCCCGCCGGTCGAGGAGGTGGGTGAGCGAGACCTCCACGGGCTCGCCCGCCGTGAGGCGGACCCGTCCGCGTTCGGCGGGGGCGCCGAAGAACGCCTCGAAGGGGTCGGCGGCGTCGGACACCGGCTGCACGCCGTCGTACAGCACCTCACCGGCGACGGTCAGCGTGAACGCGCCGGGGCCCCGGGTGCCGAACGTGTGCTCGCCGCTCTCGCGCGGGGTGAAGACGCCCTTGACCTCGACGCTGTGGAGCGTCTCGTGCGTGACGCCGTCGGGCAGGTCGTCGCCGATCCACTGCACCTGGCCGCCGGGGAGCGAGCGCGTGCCGATGACGTCACCGGCCGCGTCCCGGCAGACGGCGTGCAGGACGAAGCCGGTCGCGGCGGGGGCGAGTTCACCGCTGGGGTCGGCTCCGACGGCGTACGTGAGCGCCACGCCGGGCAGCGCGGCGGCGAGGCCGTCGAGCGGGGAGACGACCCGCTCGGGGAAGACGGTGGCGGAGCCGCCGCCGAGGACGCGCGCGTCGCGGGCCGCCGCGCCGCTCAGGGCGAGTGTGCGCAGCTCGGAAGGGTCGAGGGGCAGGACGCGGCGGCCCGCCGCCCGCACCACGTCACGGGCCTGGCCCGCGGGCTCGTCGCGTGGGCCGGTTGCCGCCTCGGTCCTGGCGGCGTCGCGCGCCTCGCCGCGTACCTCGTTGCGTACGAGGACGAACGCGCGGCGGGCCACCTCGCGGGCCAGAGCCTGGCCGTCCACGGGCTCCGGCAGCTCGGTGACGGCCGGCGGCGCGCCGTCCAGGGCGCCGACCCGTGCGGCGAGCCGCAGCACGTTGCGCACGGCGTCGTCGACCACGGCTTCGTCGACCTCGCCCGCGCGCACCGCCCCGGCGAGCGCGTCGCCGTACACCGTGACGGGGCCCGGCATGGCGGCGTCGAGGCCGCCCCGGACCGCGCCGGTGGTGGAGCGGGCCGCCGTCCAGTCGGAGACGACGAAGCCGTCGAAGCCCCACTCGCCGCGCAGCACCTCGTTCTGCAGGAAGTGGTGCTCGGTCATGCTCACGCCGTTGACCTGGTTGTACGCCGACATGACGCCCCACGGGTGGGCGTTCTTGACGATGGCTTCGAAGGGCGCCAGATACAGCTCGCGCAGGGGCCGGGGTGCGATGACGTTGTCGACGGTGAAGCGGTCGGTCTCGGCGTCGTTGGCGACGAAGTGCTTGACGGTCGTGCCGACGCCGCCGTCCTGGACGCCCTGCACGTAACCCGAGCCGATCTCGCCGGTGAGGTACGGGTCCTCGGAGTAGCACTCGAAGTGCCGGCCGCCGAGCGGCGAGCGGTGCAGGTTGACGGTGGGGGCCAGCAGGACGTGCACGTCCTTGCGGCGGGCCTCCTGCGCGAGGAGGCGACCGGCGCGGCGGGCCAGCCCGGGGTCCCAGGTGGCGGCGAGCGCGGTCGGCGACGGCAGCGCGACCGACGGGTCGTCCGCCGTCCAGCGGACGCCGCGCACGCCGACCGGGCCGTCGGACATGACCAGCGACTTCAGGCCGATCTCGGGGAGCGCGGGCAGCGACCACATGTCCTGGCCGCCGAGCAGCGCGGCCTTGGCTTCGAGCCCGAGCTTGCCGAGCGCCGCCTCGACGGCCTCTTCGCGCACGCGGTCGGGGGTGTCCTGGGTGCTGGGGTCGGCTGCCACGTCCGTACCTCCTCGTTGAAGTCCTGTGGGGTCACTCGCCCTTCCATCGTCACGGGTTTACCTGTAGAGCGGTAGGGTTCGTTATGCATACGTGATAATCGGCCATGGCGTACCGTCCTGCCAGCACGTACGAGGGAAGGAACCGGGACGATGGCCAGGGCCAGGAGCGAGGAGCGGCGGGCGGAGATTCTCCGCGCCGCGCTCGAAGTGATCGCCGAGCGCGGCTACCGCGGGGCGTCGCTGAGCGCCGTGGCCGAACGGGTCGGCCTGACGCAGCAGGGGCTGCTGCACTACTTCCCCACCAAGGAGGCCCTGCTGGTCGCCGTACTGGAGGAGCGCGACCAGTGGGACACCGGCGGCTCCGGGCGCAGCTCCGGGGCCTGGCGGCTGGATCTGCTCGACTCGCTCGTGGAGTACAACGCGATGCGCCCCGGCATCGTGCAGACCTTCTCCGCGCTGCTCGGCGAGAGCGTCACCGAGGAGCACCCCGCGCGGGAGTTCTTCACCCGGCGGTACGCCCAGGTCCGCGAGGGGACGGCGGCGGCGCTGCGCGGCGAGTACGGCGACGCGCTGCCCGGCGGGCTCACGCCGGAGGAGGCCGCGCCGCTGCTGGTGGCGGTGATGGACGGGCTCCAGTACCAGTGGCTGCTCGACCCGGGCTCGGTGGACATGCCGGCCGCCTTCCGCGACTTCCTTGCCCTGCTGCGCCGGCCACCCGCCCCGTAGCGCGAGCCCCACGCGTACCGGGATACTTCCGCCACCCGACGGAAGGATCACCGTGTCCCCGATACGCCCCGCACGTCCGACGCGCGCCCGGCACACCGCGGCCGGCGTCGCACTCCTCACCCTCGCCCCGCTGCTCGGGGCGCTGCCCGCCGCGGCGGCCGGGCCTGCGGCGGCTCCGACCGCCGCGGCGGCGGGTGTCGAGGAGCAGCGCCTGGAGCGGGCGGCGCCCCAGGAGATCCTGCGGCGCAGCGGATTCGACTCCGTGGCAGCGGACTTCGGCGAGGCGCTGGGCGGGGCGCGGTCGTACGCCGCCGCCGAGGAGGCCGTCGTACGGCACGGGACGCGGCTGTGGCGGCGGGCCGTCGACCGGGCGCAGGGCCGGGGACCGGCGGGCGGGGACCTCAGCCGGGACGACGACCGGCCGCTGTACTGGTCGCGGCTGGGCATGACCCGCGAACTGCGGCAGTGGCAGGCGCCGTTCGCGCTGACGGACGCGGCGCGGGCGAAGCTGCTGGACCGGCTGGAGCGCTCGTCGCGCGGACAGGACACGATCCGCTTCCCGTCAGGGGCGGGGGCGGCCGGGGCCGGGGCCGGGCACGACGGCGGGGCCAAGGGCCTGAAGCGGGTGCTCGTCACCGGTTTCGACCCGTTCACGCTGGACCGGGACGTGCGGATCAGCAATCCGTCGGGCGCGACGGCGCTCGCGCTGGACGGCACGGTCGTGCGGACGGCCGACGGCCCCGCGCGGATCGAGACGGCCGTCTTCCCCGTTCGGTGGCAGGACTTCGCCGACGGCACGGTGGAGCGTGCCCTGCGCCCCCATCTGCCGCACCTCGACCTGTTCACCACCGTAAGCCAGGGCAGGGTCGGGCGCATCGACGTCGAGCGCCACAACGGGGCCTGGCGCGGGGGCTTCGGGGACAACGAGAACGTGTCGCGGACGGGGACCGTTCCGGTGAGCGATCCCGGCTCGCAGCCGCAGTGGACCACCACCACGCTCCCGTACCGGGAGATCGTCGCGGCGGACACCGGCCGCTTCCCGGTGTACGACAACACGTCGGTCACCGAGATACCGGCGGGCTCCACCACCCCCGTGGTCCGGCCGGGAGGCCCGACGCCGGGCTCGACCGCACGCGCCGGGGGCGGCGGCGACTACCTCTCCAACGAGATCGCCTACCGCGCGACGCTGCTGCGCGACCGGCTGGGACTGCCCGAGCTGCCCGGCGGGCATGTGCACACCCCGGTGCTCCAGTTCGGCGCGGGCAACACCACCGAGGTGACCGACCCGGAGTTCGTCCGCAACCGGCTGGACATCGTCGCGCAGGTACGGGCGGTCGTCACGGTGGCGGCGGGTGCCTCCTGACGGGCCCACGGGGCGCGGGGATCGGGCTCAGCGGGCCTCGGGCGCGGCTCGGCGGGCAGCAGCGGGCTCAGCGGGCGACGCCGAGGGTGACGCCGAGGCCCACCAGCACCGAGCCGATCGCGCGGTTGAGCGCCTTCTGGCGGCGCAGCATGGCGGTGCGCAGCCGTGAGTCGGAGAAGAACAGCGCGATCGCGCCGAACCACCCGAGGTGCGCCGCCGACATGAAGAGCCCGTAGCCGGCCTGCTGCCACACCGGGGTCCCGGGGCCGACGACCTGGGTGAAGGTGGACACGACGAACAGGGTGGTCTTGGGGTTGAGGACGTTGGTCAGGAAGCCGGAGCGCAGTGCGCCGAGCGGGCCGAGCTCCGGCTTCGACCCCAGGTCGACGGTGAGGTCGGCGCGGGCGGTGAAGGTCCGCACGCCGATGTAGACGAGGTAGGCCGCACCCGCCAGCTTGATGGCGGTGAACAGTTCGGTCGAGGAGGCGATCAGCAGGCCGACGCCGAGCATCGTGTACGTCACGTGCACCAGGACGCCCGCGGCGACTCCGGCGGCGGCGAACAGTCCGGTCGTACGCCCGTAGAGGCAGCTGTTGCGGACGACCATGGCGAAATCGGCGCCCGGGCTGATGACGGCGAGCAGGGTGATGACGGCCACTGCCGCGATCTCTGTCATGGTGCGATGCTCGCGGACTGGCCACCGGTGATCAAGTGCCTTTCGCCGTAGGCACTTTCGGCGGTGCAGAATGGGCCGCATGATCGTCGCAGCGGCGCAGTTCACGTCCGTCGCCGGCTCCGTCGGCGCCAACGCGCGCCGGATGGCCGGGTACGTACGGGAGGCCGCCGCGCGCGGCGCCCAGCTCACCGTCTTCGCCGAACTGGCGCTGACCGGCTACGAGCCGGAACTCATCGCCCGGGACCCCTCGCTGCTCGTCACGGCCGGCGACCCGCGTCTGGAACCGGTCGCGGCGGCCTGCCGCGAGACGGCCACGGCGGCCCTCGTCAACTGCGCGGCGCCTGCGGTGGACGGCGGCGACCGTCCCGCGATCACGTCCTTCGTCGTCGGCCCGGACGGCACGCCGCTCGCCCGTTACGACAAGCAGCATCTGTACGAGAGCGAGCGTGAGGTCTTCGCGCCCGGCGCGGGCGACGGCCGGTTCGAGCTGGACGGCGTGCGGTGCGCGACGGCGACCTGCTTCGACAACCACTTCCCCGAACTCGCCGAGCGGGCCGCAGCCGACGCGTGCACGCTCTACCTGGCCAGTTCGCTGTACGGCAGGGGCGACGGCGAACGCGAGCGCCTGGCGGTGTATCCCGCTCTGGCGAAGGACCACGGGCTGTACGTCGTCCTCGCCAACCACGTGGGCCCGGCGGGGACGTACGACGCCTGCGGCCTGAGCGCGGTGTGGGGGCCGGACGGTACGGCGGTGGCCGAGGCGGCGCGGGACGAGGCGGGCCTGGTGCTGGCCGAGGTGCCTACGCCGTAGCGGGCGGCGGCGTCACCATGTCGCCTGCCACGACGTCGTCCGCGTCGGCCGACGGCTCCTCCAGCAGGTCGCGCGCCATCAGCGTCGCGCCGGCCACCGCGCCGGGCATCAGGAACACGGCGACCAGCGGGACGAGGAAGGCGAGGGTGATCGGGACGCCGAAGCCGAGCGTGAGCAGGCGCCGGCCGCGCAGCAGCGTGAGCCGCTCCTTCAGTTCGATGCCCCGGCGCTGGAGCGCCACCGACGTCAGCTCCTGCGCGAGGAAGAAGCCGGAGACGCAGAAGCCGGCGACCGGGACGACGGTCTGGCCGATCACGGGGATGAAGCCGCAGGCGAAGAGCAGGACGCCGTAGAGCAGCACCCGGGCCAGGACGCGCAGGCTGTCGCGGGCGGAGATCCACAGTTCGCGGATCAGCGGGAGGTCCGACTCGGGGGCGGTCCCGTCGGGGGACACCGAGCGGTCGACGCGCTCGGACAGCGCCTCGTAGAAGGGCTGTCCGACGAGCAGCGTGACGGCGGTGAAGGTGATCACCGCGAGGAACAGCGCCAGGGCGAAGAGCAGGGCGGTCAGCGCGCCCCGGAAGAGGCCGAGCCACGGCGAGCCCCAGCCGTCGGCGAAGGGCGTGGCCCAAGCCGTGAGGTCGTCGGCGCCGAGGCCGAGCCCGACGAGGGCGCCCACGTACAGCACGAAGGTCACGAGGCCGGGCAGAAGTCCGAAACCGTAGGACTTGCCGTGCCGGGCGACCCAGCGCTGGCCCTTCATGAGATAACCGAAGCCCACCCCGAGATCACGCATGGGATCAGCCTATCCACTGGTCCAGGCGGAGCCGATACCGCGTACCCGGCTGCCCGCCCAGGTCGATGTCGCCGACCGGGACGAAGCCGGTGCGGGCCAGGACCGCGCGCGAGGCGGCGTTGCCGAGCGTGGTGGCGGCCGTGAGCGCCGTGAGGCCGTACTCGTTCGCGGCACGGGAGCGGATCTCCCGGACGGCGGCGACGGCGAGGCCGCGGCCGGCGACGCGTTCGGCGACGCGGTAGCCGAGGTCGGCGCTGCCGTTCTCGACGTCGACCAGGTTGACGCGGCCCAGGACCGCGCCGTCGTCGTCGAGCAGGAGGTGGAAGTGGCACGCTCCGGCGTCCTGCTCGGCGAGCAGCGCGGCGTGGCGGGCCGCGAAGCGGGTGAAGTAGTCGTCCCCGCGGTCGGGCACGGACCGGGCGAAGTAGGCGCGGTTCTCCCGCTCGAAGGCGAGGAGGGCAGGGGCGTGGTCGTCGCGCAGGCGCGTCAGGTTCAGGGCAGGGGGTCGTGGCGGCACAGGTGGACCGTACAGAAGGCGAGCGGTTCGCGGCTCCCCCTTTTCCCGGTCGGCCGCCACCACGCCGTCGGGCAGGGGCGGCTCAACGCCCCCTTGCCGCCGGGTGATTCACCCGGTAGACCCTGCACGACGATCACCACCTCTGATCGCTTCCGAGCACCCGGAGACACGCATGGGCACTGGTATACCGAGACCGCTCCTCATCACCGCCGCCGCCATGACGAGCGCACTCCTGCTCTCCCCCGTCGCCGCCCTCGCCCGCCCCGGACCGCCGGGCGGCGGCGACGGGGTGCACCGGGAGCGGGCCGCCGATCAGGGGCAGGCGGCCCGCACCCCGGCGGGGGCCGCCGCGCGGGCGCTCGACTCCGGCCGGGCCGGGACCGGGCAGCGGCACGGCGGCGGGTATCCGCGCCGTACGCACCTGACGCCGCCCGCGCCGGACCCGGCCGACAAGTCCGTCAGGCTGGGGCTCGCGCCGTACCACTCCCTCGCTCCGAAGCTGAACGCGCTCCAGAAGCTGGGCGACCGGGTCAGCGTCGAGATCGCAGGCAAGTCCGCCGGCGGGCGCGAGCTGTACCTGGTGACGGTCACCGCGCCGGAGAGCGACCGCCAGGCCCGCGAGCAGGAGCGGATGCGGGAGCTGATCGAGAACGCGCCGTCGGCCGCCGCCGGGGACCGGCGCCTCAAGTCCGCCTACAAGGCACCGGTCTTCATCAACAACAACATCCACGGCAACGAGTGGGAGGGCACGGACGCCGCCCTGAGGCTCGTCGAGGAGCTGGCGAAGGCCAAGGACCGCAAGACCGCCGATCTGCTGGCGAAGACCCGTGTCCACCTCAACATCACGGCCAACCCCGACGGGCGGATCGCCGGCACCCGTGCCAACGCCAACGGCTTCGACCTGAACCGGGACTTCATCACCGCGACCCAGCCCGAGACCCGCGCGATCCGGCGGATCGCCGTCGACAAGCAGCCGGCCGTGATGATCGACCTGCACGGGTACGTCAACGGCACGCTCATCGAGCCGACGACCCCGCCGCACGGCGAGAACTACGAGTACGACCTGTTCCTCAAGAACTCCTACGCCAACGCGCTGGGCATGGAGGAGGCCGTCAACGGCCTCGGCTACACGGCCGCGGAGGACGGTGTCGAACCCGCCGTCATCCCGTTCCGCGACCAGGAGGAGGGCTGGGACGACTGGCCGCCGATCTTCACGCCGCAGTACATGCCCTTCCAGGGAGCGGTCGCGGCGCACACGATCGAGTTCCCGCTCCAGGTCAACAACCGGGCGTACGACACCCTGCCGGTGGCGGAGCTGCGGCGCAGGGCCGCCGTCAACACGGACATCGCGGGCGCGGCGATGCGCGCGACGCTCGACTACACGGCCCGCCACCGGTCCGCGGTCGTCGCCGACCAGATCGAGACGTTCCGGCGCGGCGCGGCGGGCGCGGCGCAGGTGCCGGTGTCCCCCGAGACGGTTCCTGGCGTGCCCGGCATCGGTCCCGAGGACGTCTACACGACGGACTTCCCCCGGGCGTACGTCGTCCCGGCGGGCCGCGGCCAGCGCTCCGCGACGGCGGCGGCCCGGCTCGTCGGCCACCTCGTCGCCAACGACGTGCGCGTGGCCCGCGCGCACCGCGACTTCCTGCTGGGCGGGCGGTCGTACGAGGCGGGCTCGTACGTGGTCGACATGCGGCAGCCCAAGCGGGGCCTCGCCAACGTGATCCTGGCCGCGGGCCGGGACATCAGCGCGGACGTCTCGACGATGTACGACATATCCGGCTGGAGCCTCGGGCTGCTGTGGGGCGCGAGCGTGGAGGAGGTGCGCGAGGCCGGTCCCGGCCGGCTCGGCGTACCCGGGCACGCGGTCCGTGCCGCCCCGTCCGCCGGGTACGTCGCGCCGCGCGGCGACCTGCGGCTGCGGCTCGACGACCCCGGGGAGCTGGCGGCGCTCAACTCCCTGCTGCGGGACGGCGTCCGGGTGCGGCGTACGGCCGACGGCAGCGCGCTGGTGCCCGCCTCGGCCCGCAAGAAGGCCGCCGTGCTCGCCGAGCGGCACGGCGTCGCGTTCCACGCGACCAGGGCCGGGGGCGTGGCCCCGCTGCACCGCACGCGGGTGGCGGCGGCGGTGGCGCCCGGCGAGCTGCTGGCGCTGCGGGAGATGGGCTTCGACGTCGTCCCGGTGTCGACTGCGGCGCTCAACGCCGGCTTCGACTGGTCCCGGGCGGACGTGCTGTTCGTGTCGGGCGGCCTGGAGTACGGGAAGCTCGACGCGGCGGCGCGCGGCGCGCTGGACGCGTTCCTCTCCGGTGGCGGCGGCCTCGTCGGGCGCGGCGCGGCGGGCGCCGCGCTCAACGCCGACGCGGGTCTGCTGGCGGTGAAGCCGGTCGAGGGCAACGGGGACGCCAACGGCGTCGTCCGGGTCGTCAACGCGGGCGGCGCGGTGACCGGCGGCGCGCCCGCGCACACCTTCGTCTACTCCCCGGTGTGGTTCACCGACCTGGGTCCGGGCGTGCGCGTCGACCAGTCGTACGGCGCGGGCAGCCCGCTCGTGTCCGGCCACTGGCGTGCGGCGCGGGACGGCGGCGGCGGTCCGCTGGACGCGGCCGGCCGGGCGGCCGTCGTCAGCGGTACGTCGGCGAAGGGCGCGCCCGTCGTGCTCTTCGGCACGGAGCCGCTGTTCCGCGCGCACCCGAAGGGTGTGTTCGCGCAGGTCGGCCGGGCCCTGCTGCACGCGGCGGGCTGAGGAGCGGCGAAGGGCCGCACCCCGTGCGGGGTGCGGCCCTTCGTTGTCACGCGAAGCGGTACGCGGCGACGGGACGCCGCGCGTCGCGTCCGGACGTCAGACGACGGCCAGGTCGACCTTGATGTTGCCGCGGGTCGCGTTGGAGTAGGGGCACACCTGGTGCGCCTTCTCCAGCAGCGCCAGGGCGGTCGCCTCGTCCACGTTCGGGATGTGCGCGGAGAGCGCGACCTCGAGGCCGAAGCCGCCGTTCCCGTTCGAGCCGATGCCGACCTTGGCGGTCACGGTCGAGCCCGAGACGTCGACGTTCTCCTTGCGCGCCACGACGCCCAGCGCACCCTGGAAGCAGGCGCTGTAGCCGGCGGCGAACAGCTGCTCCGGGTTGGTGCCGGCACCGCTGCCGCCCATCTCCTTCGGCGGGTTGACGACGACGTCCAGCTTGCCGTCGTCCGTCGCGACGCGGCCGTCACGGCCGTTCTCGGCGGTGGCGACAGCGGTGTACTTCACGTCTATGTCGAGAATGGTCATGCTGAGGCATTCCTCCTGCTTCGTACGCCGCGACTCGCGCCCACGACCGCGGCGGCTGGGGGTGAGCCTATCGGGTGAGCGAAACGATCATCTTGCCGGTGTTCTCGCCCCGGAGCAGACCCACGAAGGCGTCGTAGCCGTTCTCGATGCCCTCGACGACCGTCTCGCTGTACTTCAGCTCGCCCGAGCGGATGTAGGCCGAGACGTCCTGGACGAACTGCGGCTGGAGCGCGGCGTGGTCGCCGACCAGCACACCCTGGAGGCGCAGTCGCTTGCCGATGATCAGCGCCATGTTGCGCGGTCCCGGCGTGGACTCGGTGTCGTTGTACTGGGCGATCATGCCGCAGATGGTCGCGCGGCCGTGCACGTTCAGGGAGCCGATGGCCGCTTCGAGGTGGTCGCCGCCGACGTTGTCGAAGTAGACGTCGATGCCGTCCGGAGCGGCCTCGCGCAGCTGCTCGGCGACCGGGCCGTTCTTGTAGTTGAAGGCGGCGTCGAAGCCGAGGTCCTCGATCAGGTGCTTGACCTTCTCGTCGGAGCCCGCCGACCCGATGACGCGGGAGGCGCCCCGCAGCTTCGCCAGCTGGCCGACCTGGCTGCCGACGGCGCCGGCCGCGCCGGAGACGAAGACCGCGTCGCCCTCCTTGAAGGAGGCGACCTCGAAGAGGCCCGCGTACGCGGTGAGGCCCGGCATGCCGAGGACGCCGAGGTAGGCGGAGAGCGGGGCGAGCGCGGCGTCGACCTTGGTGGCGTGCTTCGCCGGGACCTCGGCGTACTCGCGCCAGCCGAGCCCGTGCAGGACGTGGTCGCCGACGGCGAAGCGCTCGTCGGCGGAGGCGATGACCTCGCCGACCGCGCCGCCGTCCATCGGCTGGTCCAGCTTGAACGGCGGTACGTACGACTTCACGTCGTTCATGCGGCCGCGCATGTAGGGGTCGACGGAGAAGTGGAGGTTGCGGACCAGTATCCGGCCTTCGCCGGGCTCCGTCACCGGGGCTTCGCGCAGCGCGAAGTCCTCGGGCTTGGGCCAGCCGTGCGGACGGGCGACGAGGTGCCAGGAGCGGCCGGTCGTGGGCAGTGCGGTCATGCGGTGCGACCTCCTTGGAAAAGCTTCAGGTACTGAAACAACCATGCTCCTGGATATTTCAGATTGTCAAGTAAATCGGTACGATGGGCCCCATGACGCCGCGTACCGACCCCCTGACTCTCGAAGTCGTCGAGCTGATCGGCGAGGTCGTCTCCCGCTACCACCAGGAGTACGACGAGGCGGCGGCGGAGCACGCCCTCACCGGCGCCCAGGCGCGCGTGCTGAGTCTGCTCTCCGTCGAACCGCTGCCCATGCGGCGGATAGCCAGGAAATTGAAGTGCGAGCCGTCGAACATCACGGGGATCGTCGACCGGCTGGAGACGCGCGGCCTCGTCGAGCGGCGGCCCGACCCGGCTGACCGGCGCGTCAAACTCGCCGCCGCCACCGAGGACGGGCGGCGGACCGCGGCGAGACTGAGCGAGTCGCTGGACTTCGCGCGGGAGCCGCTCGGCGAGCTGTCCGACGACGAGCGCACCGCCCTGCGCGACCTGCTGAGGCGGATGCTGGGGAGCTGACCGCCCGGGGCTCCCTCAGGAACACCACCAAAGGAACCGGGGCTCCCTCAGGAACACCACCAAAGGAACCGGGGCTCCCTCAGGAACACCACCACAGGAACCGGTCGCACTCGTCCTCGGTCGGCGTGGGTTCCGGTGTCGGCTGCGGGGGCGGGGCCGGGTCCGCGGACGAGGCCGGCGGCGGGGGCGGCGGCGGCTCCGCGGGGGCGGGGGCGGAGGACGGTTCGGCCCCGGGCTCCTGGGGAGCCTCGCCGGGGGCCGACTCCTCGTCCGACGCGGTGGCGCCCGCGGTGCCGGTGGCCTTCGCGGAGGCGGACTTCGACGGCTTGGCGGAAGGCGAACCGCTGTCCGAGGCGGAGGCCGAGGCCGAGGCGGAGGCACTGCGTCCGGACGCCGAGGGGCCGGCCTCCGCGCCCACGCCCGCACCGGCACCCCCGGCGCCCGCGCCGCCGGTCGCGGACGGGTCGCCGGGGCCGCCCTCGCCGCCGTCCTCCCCGTCGCCGTCCCCCTCGCCGTGCACCGCGCGGGAGATCCATCCCTCGCCGCCCGACTCGGTGGCGAGCTCCGCCAGGCTCAGCGCACCGCCGGCCAGCACCAGCCCCATGCCCACCATCGCCATCTTGCGCCCCCGGCGGCGGTGCGCCCTGCGGCCGCCGCGACCGCGCTCCGTACGGCGGGCGGCGCGGCCGGGAGAGGCGGGCGGCGAGGCGTCGTCGGACGCGTCGTCGTCCAGTGCGTCGTCGCCGTCGGGGGCGTCGGGCCCGGCGTAGGCGTCCGGTACGCCGTAGGCGTCGGGCCCGTCGTAGGTGTCCGGCCCGGCGTCCGGCAGGTGGTGGCCGTGGTCGTCGCCCTGCGTCCCGGCGGGACCGTACGCCGCGTGGCCGTCGTAACCGCTCTGGTCGTGGCCGTGCGCGCCATGGACAGCGTGCGCCCCGTGGCCGCCGTGCGCGCCATGGACACCGTGCGCCCCGTGGGCAGCGTGGCCGCCGTACGCGTCGGCGCCGCCCCCGGACGGGCGGGTGTCGTACGCGTCGGGCGCGGTGCGGCCGAGTTCACCGACGGGGGCTCCGCATCCGGCGCAGGCCAGAGCGCCGTTGAGGTGCCTGCGGCAGGAGTAGCAGTAGTCCATGGCGCCCGCAGGTTATGCGTCACAGGGTCACCATCGGGAGCCCGAGGTGTGAGGATCCTGTGTGGAAGCGTCCGTTCCGCGGTGTGTCGGTGCGGCGGGGCAGGATGGGGCCATGAACACGGGCACGCATCGCTTCGGGCCGCTCGACTTCCAGCTCGTGCTGCTGCGCCGGATGGCCGACCACCAGCCGGACCTCGTGGAGGACGCCCGCCGCGAGCTCGGCGTGACGCTCGGGCAGATGCGCGAGGCGAACCGCCGCTGGCAGGCCATGGTCCGTTCGCCCCGCGCCCGCGGCTCCGCGGCGCGCTACCGCTCGGTGCTGGGGCCGCCCGAGACGTCCGTACGGCGCAGCATCGGCGACCTGGAGTGCGACGCCCTGGCCTGGCCGGTGCCGCTCTGGCCCGGCCTGCGCTTCGAGGTGACGACCGCGCCGGGCGGCGCCGTGTGGAACGAGTGGCTGGTCCCCGCCCCCGGTGCGCCCGGCCCCGTCCTGCGTACGGCGGACGACCTGCGCCCGTGGTCGTGCACCGTCGACGAGGCGGCCCGCGCCTTCCCGCCGGCGCGGCCGATGGAGGGGACCGCGCCCACTCGATGGCGGCTCGCACTGACGCTGCCCGGCGGCAAACCCTGCGTCGCGGAGTTCACCTGGGGACTGCTGCAACGCGTATCCCTTCCTGACGGTCCATGACCTCGCCGCTCCCCGCCCGCCACCGGCCGCCGCCGCGCCTCGCGTCGGGGCACGGCTCCTGGCAGGGCGTCAGCTCGTACGCCCGACCGGCCCACCCAGCGCGCGGACGGCCACCGGCCGCCGCACGATGCGAAGCAGGACCGGCATCCGCCGGTCCGTCAGCGCTCTCGGGAGAACCTGCCGTGACCGTCAGTCTTGAGCAGTTGCGCCGTTGCCATATCGCCGTCGATCTCGGGGCCGCCAGGACCCGGGTTTTCGTGAAGGGTGTGGGGCTCGTCGTCGACGAGCCGAGTGTGGCCGCCGTGAACACCCGCACCGGCGCGCTCATCGCCGTCGGCGCCTTCGCCGAACAGATGACGGGCCGTACGCCCGACTACATCCGCGTCGTACGCCCCGTCTCGGGCGGCACCGTCGTCGACATCGAGATGGCCCAGCGCATGCTGCGCCACCTCATCGGGGAGAAGCTGCGCCGCCAGCTCCGCCGCAAGCCGCGGCTGCGCGCCGCGGCGTGCACGCCGCACGACAGCGACCCGCTGGCCCGGCGCGCGGCCGTCGAGACGCTCATCGGTCTCGGCGCGCGCCGCGTCGAGCTCGTCGACACCCTCATCGCCGCGGCGGTGGGCTGCGGCCTGCCCGTGGAGCAGCCCTCGGCCACGATGATCATGGTGTGCGGGGCGGCGGCCACGCAGGTCGCGGTGCTCTCGCTCGGCTCGATCGTCACCGCCGAACGGATCCCGATCGGCGGCAACGCCATCGACCACGCGGTGATCCAGCACCTGCGCCAGGAGCACGAGCTGATGCTGCCGAGCCAGTCCGTACGCCCCCTCCAGCTGGCGCTGCGGGGCAACGGCCTGACGGCGGAGGGCCCCGCGTCCACCGAAATCCACGGCCGTGACGTGGCGACCGGCCTCGCCCGCTCGGTGCACGTCGACACCGCCGCCGTGCGCCAGGCCATCCACACCCCGCTCACGGCCGTGCTCGACGGCATCGGGAAGGTCCTGCGCGACTGCCCGCCCGACCTGGTCGCCGACCTGGCCGACCGCGGCATCATGATGGTCGGCGGCAGCGCCCTGCTGCCGGGCCTCGACCAGATGCTGCGCGACGCGACGGGCATGCCGGTGCACATCGCGGAGCGGCCCGACGTCTGCTCCGTGCTCGGGCTCGGGGCGATGCTGGAGGGCAAGGTCCAGCCGATGAGCCTCGAACCGGTCAGCGGCTCGGGCTGAGCGGTGCGGCGCGTACGGGGCGGCGGGTGAACCGGGAGGACGGCGCCGGCCCGGCGCCCCGGCTGCCGGCGCTGCTGGAGGCCCTTCTGGACATCGGCTCCGACCTCGACCTGCGCGTCACCCTCCAGCACATCGTGGACACGGCCACCGCCCTGGCCGGCGCGCGGTACGGCGCGCTCGGCGTGCTCGATCCCGAGCGCGGCGGCGTCAGCGAGCTGTTCACCTCGGGCGTCGACGAGGCGGCGCACGAGCGGGTGGGACGGCTTCCCGACGGCGCCTCCGGCCTGATCGGCCACCTCGTGCGGGAGCGGCGGCCGCTGCTCGTCCCCGACCTTTCGGCCGACGTCCGCTCGGCCGGTCTGCCGCCCGGGCACCCCGCCATGAAGTCCTTCGTCGGCGTCCCGATCCGGGTGGACACCGACGTCTTCGGCAATCTGTACCTGACCGGCAAGCGGGGCGAGGCCGGGGCGTCCGGCTTCACGACGGACGACCTCGCGCTGCTGCGGGTGCTCGCCTCGCAGGCGGGCATCGCGATCGGCAACGCCCGGCTGTACGAGACGGTCCGCCGCCGGGAGCGCTGGATCGAGGGCGCCGCCGCCGTCACCACCGCCCTGCTGGCCGGCGCGAGCGCGCAGGACGCGCTGACGACCGTGGCCGAGAAGGCCCGTGTCCTCGCCGGCGCCTCGGCGGGCGTGATCCTCCAGCCGACGCCCGAGGGCGGGATGGAGATCGTCGCCGCCTCCACCCACGACGACCCGGCCGACCTGATCGGCGCCGTCATCGAGCCCGGCAGCCCGGTACTGGAGCAACTGCTCGGCGGGGAGCCGGTGTTCGTCGACGACGCGGCGACCGACGAGCGGATGACGACGCGGGTACGCACCCGGTTCGGGCCGAGCATGATGCTGCCGCTGCGCAGCGGCGGCCGGCTGATCGGGACGCTCGCCCTGCCGAGGCGGCGCGGCGGCCCTCCCTACGCGGCGGCCGAGCGGCTGCTCGCCTCGCAGTTCGCCTCGCAGGCGGCGCTGGCCCTCGTCATGGCGGACAGCAGGAACGACCGGAAGCGGCTCGCGGTGTTCGAGGACCGCGACCGGATCGCACGCGACCTGCACGACCTGGTCGTACAGCGGCTGTTCGCTACCGAGATGATGCTGGAGTCCACCCGGCGGCGGGCCTCGGCGCAGCCGGACCTCGACGAGCTGCTCGGTGCGGCCGTGGACGAGCTGGACTCCACCATCCAGGAGGTACGGACCGCGATCTTCGCGCTTCAGCAGCCTCCGGCCGACGCGCCCGCCACCTTCCGGGGCCGGGTCCTGCGCGAGACGGCCGGCGCGGCCACCCTGCTGGGCTTCCAGCCCTCGGTGCGCTTCACCGGCCCGGTGGACGCCCTCGTCCCGGAGCCCGTGGGCCTGCGCCTGACGGCCGCGCTGCGCGGCGCGCTCGCGGCGGCGCACCGGCGGGCGGGGGTCACCGGGGTGCGGGTGGAGATCGACGCCCGGGCGAGGTCGCGGGACGGGCGGGCGGCCGTACGGCTGACGGTGAGCGACGACGGCGAGACGCCCGCGGGTGGGCGCGGGACGACGTTCGCCTGGGAGGCCCCGCTCTGACGCCGGACACGAAAGGGCCGCGCCCGCCGACCGGTGCGAGTTCTGCTCAACCGCCTGTCTTGGGACCGCCCGCACCGGTCGGCGGGGAGCTGCCGGCGGCGAGCGCCGCCGCCGCGAAGGACACCGCGCCGAGGGCCAGGAAGAGTACGGAGTAGCCGTGCAGCCGCCCGGCGAGCGCGGCGCCGGCGAAGGGGGCGAGGGCCGCCGCGACGCTGGCGGGTGCGGTGAGGAGGCCGGAGAGCCGGCCGTAGTGGGTGGTCCCCCAGCGGTCGGTGACGGCGGTGGCCTGAAGCAGCGTGAGGTTGCCCCGGACCATGCCGGCCGCGACGGACAGCGCCATGAGCAGGGCGTACGGGCCGGGTGTCAGCGCGATGCCGAGCGTGGTGACGCCGCCGAGCGCGATGAGCGCCGTCGTGCGGGTGGTGGGCGCGGTGCGGCGGGCGACGGCCGCGTACAGCGTGCGGCCGGCGGTCTGCCCGACACCGCCGACGCCGAGGACCCAGGCGGCCTGCGCCGGGGTGTAGCCGCGTTCGAGCAGGAGCGGTACGAGGGCGACGACGACGGCGTACATCGCGAACCCGGAGAGCGTGAACGCCGCCGCCAGCGTGCGGAAGGGGCGGCTGCGCGCCACCGCGCCGGCGCTGCGCGGCAGGTGGGCCGGCGCCGGTGGCGCCGGTGGCCACGGGGCGCGCAGGGCGAACGCGTGCGCGGGGACGGTGACGAGGGCGAGGATCGCGGCGAGTACGAGGTAGGTGGCGCGCCACGACAGCTGGCCGGCCAGTGCCGCCGTGAGGGGCGCGAAGAGGGTGGAGGCGAGGCCGCCGGCGAGCGTGACGAGGGTGAGCGCCCTGACGTGGTCCGGCGCCCACCAGCGGGTGAGCGCGGCGAAGGCGGGGTGGTAGAAGGTCGACGCCATGGCGAGCCCGGCGAGCAGCCAGCCGGCCGTGAAGACGGCGATGTGAGGGGCGGTCGCCACGACGACGAGGCTGAGCGTTCCGACGACGGAGCCGGCGGTCATGACGGTGCGCGGGCCGCGGTGGTCGAGGACGCGGCCGACGCGGATCCCGGCGACGGCGGAGACGAGCAGGGCCGCCGAGAACGCCGCCGTGGTCGCGGAGGCGGACCAGCCGGTGTCCGCGGTGATCCGGGGGTTCAGCACCGGGAAGGCGTAGTAGAGGACGCCCCAGCCGGTGATCTGCGTGGCGCACAGGGCGGGCAGTGCCGCGCGGGGCCGCGACCGGTCCCCCGTGCCGGCCGCGGCCCCGCTCTCGGGGAGGCGTAGGTCTGTCACGAGCCGCAGCAGCCGCCGGCATCCGCCTGCCGCTCGGCAGGGGCCGGCTCGGCCGCCGCGACGGCGCCGACGGGCACCGCGCCGAGCTGGAGCAGGGCGGGCTCGGGGGCGCAGCAGCCACCGGCGGCGGCCTCCGTACCGCTCGCGGACTCGTCGAAGAGTCCCGCGCCGCCGCAGACGCCGCTCTCGGGCAGGGTGAGTTCCACGCGGTCGGCCGAGGCGAGGTCGCCGGCGATGGCGGCGGTGACGGAGCGGACCTGCTCGTAACCGGTGAGGGCAAGGAAGGTAGGGGCGCGGCCGTACGACTTCATGCCGACGAGGTAGACGCCCGGTTCGGGGTGGGAGAGCTCCCGGTGGCCGTGGGGGTAGACCGTGCCGCAGGAGTGCTGGTTGGGGTCGATCAGCGGCGCCAGCTCCACCGGTGCCTGGAGCCGCTCGTCGAGGCGCAGGCGGACCTCGGAGAGGAAGGACAGGTCGGGACGCAGGCCCGTCAGTACGACGACCTCGTCCACGGCGTCGAGACGTCTTCCGTCCTCGCCGACCAGGATGAGGCTTCCGTCGGCGGCGCGCTCGATCGCGTCGGTGCGGAAGCCGGTGACCGCGTCGGCGTGTCCGTCGTCGACGGCGGCCTTGGCCGCGAGGCCGAGTGCGCCGCGTGCGGGGAGCTGGTCGGCGGCGCCGCCGCCGAAGGTGGAGCCGGAGATGCCGCGGCGCAGGATCCACAGTGCCCGCGTCCCGTGGCCGTCGTCGGCCCGGGCGAGAGCGGCCAGCGAGGCGAGAGCGGTGAAGGCGGAGGCGCCGGAGCCGATGACGGCGGTGCGCCTGCCGGCGTAACGGGCCCGGGTGGCGGGGTCGCCGAGGTCGGGGACGCGGTAGGCGACGCGGTCGGCCGCGTCCTTCTCCCCGAGGGCGGGCAGTCCGCTGCCGCCGGCCGGTCCGGGAGTGGTCCAGGTCCCGGAGGCGTCGATCACGGCGCGGGCGAACAGGCGCTCCTGCCGGCCGTCAGCGCCGGTGACGTGGACGACGAAGGGCTGGGCGTCGCGGTCGGCGTCGACGACGCGGTCGCGGCCGGCCCGGGAGACACCGGTGACCGTGGCGCCGTAGCGGACGCGTTCCCCGAGGACGTCGGCGAGCGGCTGGAGGTAGAGCTCGGCCCAGTCACCGCCGGTCGGGTAGGCCGCGGCGTCGGGCCTGCTCCAGCCGGTCGGGGCGAGGAGCTTCTCGGCGGCCGGGTCGGTCAGCTCGCCCCAGGTGGAGAAGAGGCGGACGTGCGACCACTCCCGTACGGCGGCCCCCGCGGCCGGGCCGGCCTCCAGGACCAGCGCCTCGATGCCGCGTTCGGCCAGGTGGGCGGCGGCGGCCAGGCCGGTCGGGCCGGCGCCGACGACGATGACGGGATGGTCGGTGAGGGCGGGCGCGTTCACGGCGACTCCTTGGTGATTCGACGTCTGTCGATGTGGTGGCGTTGCCAGCTTGGCACTTGATTCGACAAGCGTCAACATAGACGCGCGTCGAAATGGCGCACGGACTGCCCCACCGCGCACGGACCGCCACACTCCCGCTCCCGCTGCTTAGACATGTGTCAACATAGACGCATGTCGAACACGAAGATGCTGCCGATCCTGGAGGCCGAGCCGGGGGCGGCGCCGTGCTGCCCGCCGCTGACCGAACGCCCCTTCAGCGCGGACGAGGCGGAGCGTGCGGCGAAGATGTTCAAGGCGCTCGGCGATCCCGTACGGCTGCGGCTGTTCTCGGCGGTCGCCTCGCACGAGCGCGGAGAGGCATGCGTCTGCGACATCTCCGACGTCGGCGTCTCGCAACCGACCGTCTCCCACCACCTGAAGAAGCTCAAGGAGGCCGGCCTGCTCAGTTCCGAGCGGCGCGGGACGTGGGTGTACTACCGCGTCGAGCCTTCAGTGCTCGCCGCCATGGGGCAGTTGCTGACGAACGTGTCCGCCACCGCCTGATCGCCGCCCGCCCGGGGCAATGGGGCGTACGGTGTCGCCCGGAGCCGGGCCCGCACAGGTGGGCCGTCAACGCAGTCGCAGGCCAGAACGTTTCTTCTGACCTGCGATCGAGTGGGGCGGGTGGGACTCGAACCCACGGCCGACGGATTATGAGTCCGCTGCTCTAACCGGCTGAGCTACCGCCCCTAACGGCGCGTCGCGCACATTTGTGCGCGCCGTCTGCCGCAGCATAGCCGCTCATACGATCTCCTGCCTCGGGTGGTCGGCTACGCCTGCCCAAGAGGACAGCGCTGCCGCCTGCGCGGTTGCGGGAGAAACGAAAAAGGACCCCTGAGGGGCCCTTTTTCTTGCCGCTCCCCCGACTGGACTCGAACCAGTAACCCTCCGGTTAACAGCCGAATGCTCTGCCAATTGAGCTACAGGGGATCGCGCTCCCCCGACTGGACTCGAACCAGTAACCTGCCGGTTAACAGCCGGCTGCTCTGCCAATTGAGCTACAGGGGATTGCTGCGTTGCACCGAACGTACCCACCGGATGGCGTCCCGGGGGGCGTGTGCTCGCTGCGACACATACATTAGCGCAAGCAGGGGGGTGCTCCGCCAATCGGTATCGCCCCGACTGATCACGGGCGCCCCGGGGTAGGCGGCCAGCACAGCCCCGCGGTCCGAAACAGCCCCGGCCCCGGGGGACCGCCGACGCAAGAGAAGGGTGACAGCCATGCGCTATCGGCTCACATTCATCGCCGGACTGGCCCTCGGGTACGTGCTCGGGACCCGCGCCGGACGTGAGCGCTACGAGCAGCTGAAGAAGTCGGCGCGGCAGGTCGCCCAGAACCCCGCCGTACGCAACGCCGCCGAGTCCGCCGCCCACAACGGCCGCGACTTCGCGGACAAGGCGTTCCACACCGTGAGCGACAAGGTCGGCGACCGGATCCCCGGCTCGGTGACCGAGCGCGTCCGCTCCCTGCGCGAGCGCGGTCAGGCGTCCGAGGCCGACGACTGGGGTACGACCAACACCTAGCCGGCCCCCACAGGCGCGCCGGGCCCGGTCCGTACCGGTCCGGCGCGTTTCCTGTGCCGGATGCGGCAGAATCTGTGACATGGGGATAGTCGCCGGTTTGGACAGTTCGTCAGATTCCACCCGCATCGTCGTGTGCGACGCGGACACGGGTGCCGTCCTGCGGCAGGGGTACGCACCCCACCCGGTGGAGGCGAAGGCCACCGAGGCCGATCCGCAGGTGTGGCTGCTGTCACTGGGCGAGGCCGCGGCCGGCGGGCTGCTGGAGGGCGTGCAGGCCATCGGCGTGTCGGCGCAGCAGCACGGACTCGTCCCGCTCGACGCGCAGGGCTCCCCGGTACGTCCGGCGCTGCTCGGCAACGACAAGCGGGCCCAGGTCGCGGCGGCCGATCTGGTCGACGCGCTCGGCGGGCGTCAGGTCTGGGCGGAGGCCGTCGGCTGCGTGCCGCAGGCCGCGCAGCCGGTCGCCAAGCTCCGCTGGCTGGCGCGCAACGAACCGGAGTCGGCGCAGCGCACCGCCGCCCTGATGCAGCCGCACGACTGGCTGGTGTGGCAGCTGCTGGGCCGGCCGGTCCGCCGGACCACCGACCGGGGCGCCGCGTCGGGGACCGGCTACTGGTCGGCCGTGACCGGTTCCTACCGGCCCGACCTGGTGGAGCTGGCGCTCGGGCACCAGGCCGCGCTGCCGGAGGTGATCGGTCCCGCCGAGGCCGCCGGAACCACCCCCGAGGGCCTGCTGATCTCCGCCGGGACCGGCGAGACGATGGCCGCGGCCTTCGGTCTCGGCGTGGCGGTCGGGGACGCCGTGGTGTCGCTCGGGGCCTCGGGCTCCGTCATGGCCGTGCACCACGAGGGGCTGGCGGATTCGAGCGGGCTCATCACCTCGTTCGCGGACGCCACCGGAATGCACCTGCCGGTCGTCCACACGCTCAACGCGGTCCGGGCGCTGCGCGGCACGGCCGATCTGCTGGGGACCGACCTCGAAGGGCTCTCGGACCTGGCGCTGAAGTCGTCGCCCGGGTCGTACGGGCTCGTACTCCTGCCGTACCTCGAAGGGGAGCGCACGCCGCAGCTTCCGCACACCGCCGGTACGTTGAGCGGGCTGCGGCGGGAGTCGATGAAGCCGGAGCATCTGGCGCGGGCGGCCTTCGAGGGCATGCTGTGCTCCCTGGCCGACGCCCTGGACGTGCTGCGGGCCCGCGGGGTGCAGGTGCGGCGCGTGTTCCTGCTGGGGGCCGCCGCCGAACTGCCGGCCGTACAGGCGGCGGCGCCCGCGATCTTCGGCACGCAGGTGGTCGTGCCGCAGCCCGCCGAGTACGCGGCGCTGGGCGCGGCGCGGCAGGCGGCGTGGGCGCTCGGCGTGTCGCGGGGCACGCTGGCCCCTCACACCCCGCCGGCCTGGCTGGGCGCGGCGGCGCAGGTGCTGGAGCCCGGTGACGAGCTGGCCGTGGGCCAGGCGGTGCGCCAGCAGTACGGGGCGACCCGGGACCAGATCCACCCGGGGGCGTTCGGCGGGGCGTGAGCCGCCTGGGCGCCGCGGAACGTGACCCGGCGATGGGTTAATCCCTTGGAAATGCCGGGGCCCGGTGGCGGAGGATGGGCGGAACCCCGATCTTGCCGACACCGAGAGACTCCGCGTGCTCATCAGACTTCTGCGGGCCCACCTCCGCCCGTACAGGAAACCCGTCGCCCTGCTGGTCCTGCTGCAACTGCTCCAGACCTCCGCCACCCTCTATCTACCCACCCTCAACGCGGACATCATTGACAACGGTGTCGTCGCCGGGGACACCGGCTACATCCTGGAGTTCGGCGGCGTCATGATCGCCGTCAGCCTGGCCCAGGTCGTCTGCAACATCGGCGCCGTCTACTACGGCGCGCGGACCGCGGCGGCGCTCGGCCGGGACGTGCGGGCCGCCGTCTTCGACCAGGTGCAGAGCTTCTCGGCGCGGGAGCTCGGGCACTTCGGGGCCCCCTCGCTGATCACGCGGACGACGAACGACGTGCAGCAGGTGCAGACGCTGGTGCTGATGGCGTTCACGCTGATGGTGTCGGCGCCGATCATGTGCGTCGGCGGCATCGTCATGGCCCTCGGCCAGGACGTGCCGCTGTCGGGCGTGCTGCTGGCGGTCGTTCCGGTGCTCGGGATCTCGGTGGGCCTGATCGTGCGGCGCATGCGGCCGCTGTTCCGCACGATGCAGGAGCGGCTCGACACCGTGAACCAGGTGCTGCGCGAGCAGATCACCGGCAACCGTGTGATCAGGGCGTTCGTACGGGACGCGTACGAGAAGGACCGGTTCCGGGAGGCGAACACCGCGCTGACGGACGTGTCGCTGTCCTCGGGCCGGCTGATGGCCCTGATGTTCCCCGTCGTCATGACGGTCGTGAACGTCTCCAGCATCGCGGTGGTCTGGTTCGGCGCGCACCGGATCGAGGCCGGCGGCATGGAGATCGGGGCGCTGACCGCGTTCCTCGCGTACCTGATGCAGATCGTGATGGCCGTGATGATGGCCACCTTCATGTTCATGATGGTGCCGCGCGCCGAGGTGTGCGCCGAGCGCATCGAGGAGGTCCTGGACACCGCGTCGAGCGTCGTTCCTCCCAAGGAGCCGGTACGGGAGCTGCGGGGGCGCGGGCAACTGGAGCTGCGCGGCGCGGAGTTCCGCTATCCGGGCGCCGAGGAGCCGGTGCTGCGGGACGTCGACCTGGTGGCGCGTCCCGGCGAGACCACGGCGATCATCGGGTCGACGGGCAGCGGGAAGTCGACGCTGCTCGGGCTCGTGCCGAGGCTGTTCGACGCGACGGGCGGCCAGGTGCTGGTGGACGGGGTCGACGTACGGACCCTCGATCCGGTGCTGATGGCGAAGACCGTGTCGCTGGTTCCGCAGAAGCCCTATCTGTTCTCCGGGACGGTCGCGACCAACCTGCGGTACGGGAAGCCGGACGCCACGGACGAGGAGCTGTGGCACGCCCTGGAGGTCGCGCAGGCCAGGGAGTTCGTGGAACGGCTCGACGGCGGGCTCGACGCGCCCGTCTCGCAGGGCGGTACGAACGTCTCGGGCGGCCAGCGGCAGCGTCTGGCGATCGCGCGGACGCTGGTGCGCCGGCCCCGGGTCTACCTGTTCGACGACTCGTTCTCCGCGCTGGACTACACGACCGACGCGGCGCTGCGGGCCGCGCTGGGGCGGGAGACGGCCGACGCGACGGTGGTGATCGTCGCCCAGCGGGTGTCGACGATCCGCGACGCCGACCGGATCGTGGTGCTGGACGAGGGCCGGGTGGTCGGCACGGGACGCCACCACGAATTGATGGCGGGCAACACGACGTACCGGGAGATCGTGCTCTCCCAGCTGACGGAGGCTGAGGCGGCATGAGCGGGCCCGGTGGACGCATGATGGCCGGCGGAGCGCCGGCCGAGCGGTCGATGGACTTCAAGGGGTCGGGGAAGCGGCTGCTGCGGCAGTTCGCTCCCGAGCGGGTCGCCCTGTGGTGGATGCTCGCGGCGTGCGTGCTCAGCGTCGGGCTGTCGGTGGTCGGCCCGATGATCCTGGGGCGGGCGACCGACCTGGTCTTCGCCGGCGTCGTCGGCCGGCAGACGGAGGACGGCGGCAGCAAGGCGCAGGTCGTCGAGCGCCTGCGGGCGGACTGCGACGGCGGACTCGCCGACATGCTCTCGGGGGTGGCGTTCACGCCCGGCCGGGGCATCGACTTCGGGGCGGTCGGCGACGTACTGCTGGTCGCGCTCGCCGTCTACGTGGGCGCCGGGCTGCTGATGCTGGTGGCGACGCGGCTGTCGATCCGGATCATCAACCGGACCGTGTTCCGGATGCGCGAGGACGTGCAGGCGAAGCTGTCGCGGCTGCCGCTGAGGTACTTCGACCGGCAGAAGCGCGGGGAGGTGCTCAGCAGGGCGACGAACGACATCGACAACATCTCGCAGACCATGCAGCAGACGCTGGGGCAGCTCATCAACTCGCTGCTGACCATCGTGGGCGTGCTGGTGATGATGTTCTGGGTGTCGCCGCTGCTGGCGCTGGTGGCGCTGGTGACCGTACCGCTGTCGGTGGTCGTGGCGGCGAAGGTCGGCAAGCGGTCGCAGCCGCAGTTCGTGCGGCAGTGGCGGACGACCGGCAAGCTGAACGCGCACATCGAGGAGATGTACTCCGGCCACGCGCTGGTGAAGGTCTTCGGGCGGCAGGAGGAGTCGGCGCAGGCGTTCCGGGAGCAGAACGACGCGCTGTACGAAGCCGGGTTCCGGGCGCAGTTCATCAGCGGGGTCATGCAGCCGCTGATGTTCTTCGTCAGCAACCTCAACTACGTGCTGGTGGCCGTCGTGGGCGGTCTGCGGGTGGCGTCGGGCGCTCTGTCGATCGGTGACGTGCAGGCGTTCATCCAGTACTCTCGGCAGTTCTCCATGCCGCTGACGCAGGTCGCGTCGATGGCCAACCTCGTGCAGTCGGGGGTCGCCTCCGCCGAGCGGGTCTTCGAGCTGCTGGACGCGCGGGAGCAGGAGCCGGACGTGGCGGGCCCGGAGCGGGCCGCGCTGCCGTCACCGGGGACTCCCGGTGCGTCGGCGCCGGCTCCGGCGGGCCGGGTGGTCCTGGAGAAGGTGTCCTTCCGGTACGAGCCGGAGAAGCCGCTCATCGAGGACCTGTCGCTCACGGTGGAGCCGGGGCAGACGGTCGCGATCGTCGGGCCGACCGGCGCCGGCAAGACGACCCTGGTCAATCTGCTCATGCGGTTCTACGAGGTGACGGGCGGCCGGATCCTGCTGGACGGCGTCGATGTCGCCAAGGTCGCCAGGGAGGAGCTGCGTTCGGGCATCGGGATGGTCCTCCAGGACACCTGGCTGTTCGGCGGCACGATCGCCGACAACATCGCGTACGGGGCGCCGGCGTCCCGCGAGGTCACCCGCGAGCAGATCGAGGAGGCGGCCCGGGCCGCGCACGCGGACCGTTTCGTACGGACGCTGCCGGACGGGTACGACACGGTGATCGACGACGACGGGTCGGGGGTCAGCGCGGGCGAGAAGCAGCTGATCACGATCGCGCGGGCGTTCCTCTCGGATCCGGTGATCCTGGTCCTCGACGAGGCGACGAGCTCGGTCGACACCCGGACGGAGGTCCTGATCCAGAAGGCGATGGCACGGCTGGCCCACGGCCGTACGAGCTTCGTGATCGCGCACCGGCTGTCCACGATCCGGGACGCCGACGTGATCTTGGTGATGGAGAATGGGTCCATCGTTGAACAGGGGACGCATGAGGAGCTGTTGACGGCCGGGGGCGCGTACGCGCGCCTGTACGCCGCGCAGTTCGCTCAGGCGGTGGCAGAAGTGGACTGACCGGCCATGACGGAGAACACGGCGAACACGGCGGGGAACGAACCGGCGGACGCGGGGGCGGGCGAGGGGACGGCCGGGACCAGGGGCCCGGTCTCGGGCATCGCTCTCGGGCTGTCGCTCGGGATGACGTTCGGGGTGGCCTTCGGGGCGCTGCTGCTCGACAACCTGGCGACCGGGATCGCGTGCGGCATGTGCGTCGGCGTGGGGATCGGAGCCACGGTCGACGCCCGCAGGAAGAACCGGGACGAGCCGGCCGCGGGGACGGCCGACGGCTCCTGACGGAGTTCGTGGGACCAGGACGGCCGCCCGGGGCCCCCGGGCGGCCGTGCTCAGTCCAGGTAGCCGCGGAGCTGGTCCGCGAAGGCGTGGTCGCGCAGCTTGCCGAGGGTCTTGGACTCGATCTGGCGGATGCGTTCGCGCGTCACGCCGAAGAGGCGGCCTATCTCCTCCAGGGTGCGGGGGCGGCCGTCGACCAGGCCGTAGCGGAGCTGGACGACCTTGCGTTCGCGCTCGCCGAGCGTGGACAGCACCGCCTCCAAGTGCTCGCGCAGGAGCAGGAAGGCCGCGGACTCCACGGGCGAGGCGGCGTCGCCGTCCTCGATGAGGTCGCCGAGCGCCACGTCGTCCTCCTCGCCCACGGGGGCGTGCAGGGACACCGGCTCCTGGGCCAGGCGCAGTATCTCGCCGACGCGTTCGGGGGTGAGCTCCAGGTGGGCGGCGACCTCCTCGGGGGTCGGCTCGTACCCGCGCTCCTGGAGCATCCTGCGCTGGACCCGTACGACGCGGTTGATGAGCTCGACCACGTGGACCGGGACGCGGATGGTGCGGGCCTGGTCGGCCAGGGCGCGGGACATGGCCTGGCGGATCCACCAGGTCGCGTACGTCGAGAACTTGTAGCCCCGGGCGTAGTCGAACTTCTCCACGGCGCGGATGAGGCCGAGGTTGCCCTCCTGGACGAGGTCGAGCATGGTCAGGCCGCGGCCGACGTACCGCTTGGCGACGGACACGACGAGCCGCAGGTTCGCCTCGATCAGACGGCGTTTGGCCATGCGGCCCATGACCACGAGCCGGTCCAGGTCGACGGCGAGCCGGGAGTCCGGGTCGGGGGTGCACCGCAGCTTCTCCTCGGCGAACAGACCGGCCTCGACCTTCCGGGCGAGGTCCACCTCCTCGGCGGCGGTGAGGAGCGGGATGCGGCCGATCTCGCGCAGGTACTGCCGGAAGAGGTCGGACGAGGGACCCGAGGCGTCGGCCCGGGGGTTGCGCCGGCGCTCGGACGCGTCGGGCGTCTCGGGGGCGTCGGGCGGGTCCTCGACGAGGACGTCGGGCTCGGCGAACTGGGCCTCGGCGTCGGCCTCGGGCTGGGCCCCGGCGCCGGTCTCTGCCTCGTCGGGGGGCTCCGTCACGGCCTCGGCCTGGTTCTCGGCTCCCGTGCGCGCCTGGGCCGCGGCTTCGGTTCCGGGGCGGAGATCGCCCCGGTTCCGTGCAGGGACCTGCGCGACGACGTCGGCCGACGTCTGGGTCTGGGTCTGCACGGGGGCGACCTCCAGGGTGATCGCTGCCGGTTCGGGGGGCGTGCGGCAGCGGGACGTGAGCGGCCGGCGGGCCGCCGTCCGTCCCGTACGCGTCGAGCGGATCCGCGGGGTGCGAGGCCCGCTCGGCGTGGGCCGGCCGCGCTCCGAGGACTCAGACACCGCCACCCAGTGTGGGGTACGACACATCACTGCCACGAGGGGCGTGCGGTGACTTTTTGAGACCGGTCCGTCACCGCCCGCCGATGCCGGTCCCCGAAGTGGACGGCCGCCGTCCCCGGTGCGGCCCGCACGCGACGGGCTCCCGGCGAGCGGGCCGCGCCGACGCGGCACGGTCGCGGGCGGCACGCGTCAGAGCGCCGCCGCGCCGTGACTCCGCAGGGACTGGGCGTACTGCTGGAGCACCCACAACTCGTTCTGGACCGCGGCCAGTTGCTCCGGGTCGGCGTGCGGGCCGCCGAGGCGGGCCAGGGTGCCCTGGACGTCGAGGATGCGCCGGTCGACCGCCCGCAGCCTGACCCGGATCAGCTGCTCGCCCGCGTAGATCTCGTCGACGGTCTTGCGCATGATCGGCTCGACGGCGAGCTCGGTGACCAGCGCGCGCACCGTGTCGTTGGGCGCGGCCTCGCGGACCTGGGCGAGGTAGTCGGAGGCGTTCAGCGCGCCCTGCTCCGCGCCTCCCGCCTCCTCGATGACCTGGCGCACGGCGGCGTACGGCGGGGCGGTGAACTCGTCGGCCCCGTACGCGTCGAACGCCGGGGAGACCAGCTCGGGGCGCTGGAGGGCGAGCTTCAGCAGCTCCCGCTCGGTGCGGTGCGCGGGGCTGCGCAGGTTCAGCGCGGGGCCGCTGTGGGCGGCGGGGGCCGCGTCGTACGAGGGGGTGGGGCGGCGGTCCTGCGGGGCGGCGGGGCCGCGGCCGCCCCGGTCGCGCGCCCAGCGGGCGAGCTGGGCGACGCGCTTGACCACGAACTGGGTGTCGAGGATGCCGAGGATGCCCGCGAGCTGGACGGCGGACTCGTGCTGGATCGCGATGTTCTTGATGTTGGCGACGATGGGCGCGGCCTCGTCGAGCGCGGCGGCCCGGCCGGCCGGCGTCTCCAGGTTGTGCCGGGAGACGACATGGCGGATCGCGAACTCGAAGAGCGGCGTGCGGGTCTCGACGAGGGACGCCACGGCCGCGTCGCCCTTGGCGAGCCGCAGGTCGCAGGGGTCCATGCCGCCGGGCGTGATGGCGATGGACGTCTCGGCGGCGAACTTCTGGTCGTCCTCGAACGCGCGCAGCGCCGCCTTCTGGCCGGCCGCGTCGCCGTCGAAGGTGAAGACGACCTCGGCCGAGGCGTTGTCCATGAGGAGGCGGCGCAGGATCTTGATGTGGTCGCCGCCGAAGGACGTGCCGCAGGTGGCGATCGCGGTGGTGACGCCGGCCAGGTGGCAGGCCATGACGTCGGTGTACCCCTCGACGACCACCGCCCTGCTGGTCCGGGCGATCTCCTTCTTGGCCAGGTCGATGCCGTACAGGACCTGCGACTTCTTGTAGATCGCCGTCTCGGGGGTGTTCAGGTACTTGGGGCCGTTGTCGTCGTCGCGCAGCTTGCGCGCGCCGAATCCGACGACCTCGCCGGTGATGTCGCGGATCGGCCACATCAGGCGGCCCCGGAAGCGGTCGATGGGGCCGCGGCGGCCCTCCTGGGAGAGGCCGGAGAGGGTCAGCTCCTTGTCGGAGAAGCCCTTGCCGCGCAGATAGCGGGTGAGGTGGTCCCAGCCGGCCGGGCTGTAGCCGACGCCGAAGTGCTCGGCGGCGCTCTGGTCGAAGCCGCGCTCCGCCAGGAACTTCCGGCCGATCTCGGCCTCGGCGGAGTCGAGCTGCTCGACGTAGAACTGCGCGGCGGCCTTGTGCGCCTCGACCAGGCGGACGCGCTCGCCGCGCTGGTGCGTGGGGTTGTAGCCGCCCTCCTCGTACCGCAGGGTGATGCCCGCCAGGGCGGCGAGGCGCTCGACCGTCTCGGAGAAGGAGAGGTGGTCGATCTTCATCACGAAGGCGATCGTGTCGCCGCCTTCCTGGCAGCCGAAGCAGTGGAAGAGCCCCTTGCTCGGGCTGACCTGGAAGGACGGGGACTTCTCGTCGTGGAAGGGGCACAGGCCCTTCAGATTGCCGCCGCCGGCGCTGCGGAGCTGGAGGTACTCGGAAACAACGGCGTCGATCGGGACCGCGTCCCGGACCGCCTTCACGTCGTCATCGTTGATCCTGCCTGCCACGCGTGAAGTGTACGGCGGCGCTCGGACAGTCCTGCCGGTACGGCCGCCGCCGTCCGGCGGGGACGGGGTCCCGTCGCGGTCAGGCCGCCAGGGAGCCGAGGGGCACGGACGGGTCGGCGAGGGCGTTCGGGTCGACCTCGACGCCCGTGCGGATCAGCTCCTGGATCGGCTGGGTGACGTCCCACACATTGACGTTCATGCCGGCCAGGACCCGCCCGTCCTTCAGCCAGAAGGCGACGAACTCGCGGCGTCCCACGTCACCCCGGGCGATGACCTGGTCGTACGAGCCGGGGGGCGCCCAGCCGGAGTACTCCAGCCCGAGGTCGTACTGGTCGGAGAAGAAGTACGGGACGCGGTCGTACGACACGTCCTGGCCGAGCATGGCGCGGGCGGCGGCCGGGCCGCCGTTCAGGGCGTTGGCCCAGTGCTCGACGCGCAGCGGTGTGCCCAGGAGCGGATGGTGCGCCGACGCGACGTCGCCCGCCGCGTAGATGTCGGGATCGGAGGTGCGCAGCGAGGCGTCCACGGCGACGCCGCCGGTGCCGTCGGCGAGGGTCAGGCCCGCGGCCTCGGCGAGGGCGGTGCGGGGGGCGGCCCCGATCGCGGCGAGCACGGCATGGGCGGGGTGCTCCTCGCCGTCGTCGGTGCGGGCGGCGAGGACCATGCCGTCCTGGCCGGTGATCTCCGTGAGCCGGGCGCCGAAGTGGAACCGGACGCCGTGCTCCTCGTGCAGGTCGGTGAAGAGCTGCCCCAGTTCGGGTCCGACGACCTGGTGCAGGGGTGTGGGCGCGGGCTCGACGACGGTCACCTCGGCGCCGTAACCGCGCGCGGCGGCGGCGACTTCCAGTCCGATCCAGCCCCCGCCGGCGATGACGAGGTGCCCGTTGTCGCGGCCGAGCGAGGCCAGGACACCGCGCAATCGCTCGGAGTGGGCGAGGCGGCGCAGGTGGTGGACGCCGACGAGCCCGGTGCCGGGGATGTCGAGGCGGCGCGGTTCCGCTCCGGTCGCGAGCAGCAGCTTGTCGTAGCGCACGGCGGTGCCGTCGCCGAGCCGGACCGTCTTCGTGGCGCGGTCCACGTGCACGACGGGCTGGCCGAGGTGGAGCTCGATGTCGGCCTGCGCGTACCAGGCCGGTTCGTGGACGAAGACGCTGTCGCGCTCCTCCTTGCCGGTCAGGAAGCCCTTGGACAGGGGCGGGCGTTCGTAGGGATGCTCCCGTTCGTCCCCGATGAGGATCACCCGGCCGGTGAACCCCTCGCCGCGGAGAGTCTCGGCCGCCTTCGCCCCCGCCAGTCCCCCACCGACGATGACGAACGTCAGATCTGCGTCGACCACTTGTGCCTCCTCTGTGCCTGCCCACACGCTACGCCGCCGTGTTCGAGCCTCCCGCACGGAGCGTGGCGGGGGAAGAGGGAGGGGGGCCGCTGGCGTGTCGCGGGGGTGGCCGGGAGATGGCCGGCGCGGGCGGGCGAGGAGGGCTCGGGCGCGCGGAACGGGCGGGAGGTGGCCGCGGACGTCTCCCCCGTTGACAGCCCGCGGCCACCTCGCGACAAGCGTCACGCCGATGTGGACACCTCGGGCAGCTTTCGTGCACAACGCAAAGGGAACCCACCGTTCCGGTGGGTGATGCGTACGCTCGCGGGTACGTACGCACCGGAGTCGCACCGGCGGACAGGTCGCGGGGCACGACGCGGCGTGGGGGGCGCATGTTACGCATCCACTTCACCACCGAGGATCTGAACCGGCTGCGGGTGGCCGCACGGCCCGACCCGCTGTGGGAGATCGTGAACAGCCTGCACCTGCTGCAGAACCGGCAGGGCGCACTGGTTTTCGATCCCTGGCGGCGCGAGGTGCGCGCGGCGATCGCCCGCGCGGGGCTCACCCGGACGGTGGCCTCGCTGCACCGCCTGTACCCGTGCGCGGCGTACCTCCCCGACTTCCTGACGCCCGGCCGGGGCATCCCGGACCTGGAGACCGGCCTCGACCACGTGCTGTCCACACCCGCCGCCCGGATGAGCGCGGAGCTCGGGCGGCTCTTCGCCGACGGCCCCGTGCCCCAGGTCGCGCGGCGGCTCGCCGAGGGCGACGTGGAGACGCTGGAGCGGCTGGCCGACTCGCTGCGGCGGTACTACGCGGTGGCGGTCGAGCCGTACCGGGACGTGATCATGTCGGCGGTGGACGCCGACCGTCCCGTGCGGGCGGAGGCCGCTCTGTCGCGCGGGCCCGAGGGCCTGCTGGCCAGTTACGACGACTTCGCCTGGCGCGACGACGGGGTGCTGGAGACCGGCTACCCGGTCGACAAGCAACTGGAACTGGGCGGGCGGTCGTTGACGATGATCCCCTCGTTCTTCTGCATCCGGCACCCGACAGCGCTGGCCGACGAGGAGCTGCCCCCCGTACTGGTCCACCCCCTGACACCGGATCCCGGGTGGCTGGCCCTCGCCCGGGGGCACGGCTCCGAGGAGCCGGGGTCCCGGGCGGCCGGGCTGCCGGTCGCGCAACTCATCGGCCACACCCGGGCGGCCGTCCTCGACGTGCTGGGGCGGCCGATGACCACCACGCAGCTCGGCGGCGTACTGCGGCTGACGCTGTCCACGGCGAGCCGGCACGCGACGGTGCTGCGGGAGGCGGGACTGGTCGCCTCGGAGCGGCACGGCAGCCGCGTGCTGCACCGGCGGACCGTGCTGGGCGACGCCCTCATGAACGGCGGCCCCTCGGGGCCGTGAGCCGGGCGTGCAGGGACCGGGCGGCGGCGTCGGTGAAGCACGCGATCTGGTCGACGATCACGCGCTTGCGGGCCCGGTCGTCGGCCGCCCCGGCGAAGAGCGCCCGGAACTGGGGGTCGAGGCCGTCGGGCGCGCGGGCCGTGAGCGCCTCGGCGAGCTCGGCGATGACGACGCGCTGGTCGGCGCGGAGCCGTTCCTGTTCGTCGCGCTGCATGACGTAGCGGTCGGCGACGGCCTTGAGGACGGCGCACTCGTGGCGGACCTCGCGCGGGACGACCAGCTCGGCGGCGTAGCGGGTGAGCCTGCCCGTGCCGTACGCCTGGCGGGTCGCGCCCTCGGCGGACAGGCAGAAGCGGCCGATGAGCTGGCTGGTGGCGTCCTTCAGCCGGGCCTGCGCGACGGCCGAACCGTCGTAGCCGTGCGGCCACCACTCCTCGTCGAGGAGGCGGTCGAGGGCCGCCGCCAGCTCGTCGGGGCTGGTGTCGTGCGGTACGTACCTGCCGATCGCCACCGCGAAGATCTCCTGCCGCTCGGGCTCGGCGAACAGGCAGTTCGGGTCGAGGTGGCCGGCGTGCAGACCGTCCTCGAAGTCGTGCACCGAGTACGCCACGTCGTCGGACCAGTCCATGACCTGGGCCTCGAAGCACTGCCGGTGGGCGGGCGCGCTCCGGCGGACCCAGTCGAAGACGGGGCGGTCGTCGTCGTAGACGCCGAACTTCACCGAGCCGGGGTCGACGGGGTGGCCGCCGCGCGGCCAGGGGTACTTCGTGGCGGCGTCGAGGGCGGCGCGGGTGAGGTTGAGGCCGACGCTGACCATCTCGCCGCTCTCCGCGGACGGTACGAAGCGCTTGGGCTCCAGGCGGGTCAGGAGGCGGAGCGACTGGGCGTTGCCCTCGAAGCCGCCGCAGTCCTTGGCGAAGTCGTTGAGCGCCTGCTCGCCGTTGTGGCCGAAGGGCGGGTGGCCCATGTCGTGGGAGAGGCAGGCCGCCTCGACGAGGTCGGGGTCGCAGCCGAGCGCGGCCCCCAGTTCCCGGCCGACCTGGGCGCATTCGAGGGAGTGCGTGAGGCGGGTGCGCGGGCTGGCGTCCCAGACCTGGCTGCTGGAGCCGGGGGTGACCACCTGGGTCTTGCCCGCGAGGCGGCGCAGCGAGGCGGAGTGCAGGACGCGGGCGCGGTCGCGCTGGAAGGCGGTCCTGCCGGGCCGTTTGTCGGGCTCGGCGGCCCAGCGCTCGGTGGCGACCCCGTCGTAGTGGGCGGCGTCGAGTGCGGCGTGGGGAGGGGTCCGGTCGTGCCGGTCGTCGGCGTGGGGGTGTTCGTGCGCGGTGCCTGCCATGCACCGACAGTAGACGCAGGCAGTGACAGCCGGGGCTCAGGCGGACGCCAGTTGGCGCCGGGGCGCCGGGGCGGGGGCGGCGAGCGCCTGGTCGTAGCGGTGCAGGACGAGCCGGGCCAGGGCCGGGTGGGCGCCGAGCGGCGCGGACGCGATCCAGGGCGCGGCGGCGGCGCACTGCGAGGCGAAGCGGCCCGGTGCGGCGAAGTACGAGGCGACGGCCGTCCGGTGGCGGCCGCGCGCGGCGAGGGCGCGAAGGGCGTCGCGGACCGTGGGTGCGGCGGCGGACGCGTAGGCGGGGAGGACGGGGACGCCCCCGAGGCGTTCGCTGAGCAGGGCCGCGGTGCGGCGGGTGTCGACGGCCGACTGCGGGTCGCGGGAGCCGGCGGCGGCCAGGACGACGCCGCTGCCCCGGTGCGCCGAGTCGCCGGGCCGCCAGCCGGCCTCCGTCAGGCGGGCGTACAGCGCCTCGACGAGCAGGGGGTGCGGGCCGAGCGGGGCGGCGATGCGGGTGCGCAGGTGGGGGGCGGTGGCGGCGGCCTCGGGCAGGTCGTGCTTGACGTGGTAGCCGCGGCCGAGGAGCAGCGGTACGAGCACGGTCTCGCCCGGGTCCAGGTCCGCGAGGGCGCCGGTGAGCAGCGGCTCGTTGAGCTCGATGTGCCCGAGCCGTACGTCGAGGCCCGGCCGCAGCTCCCGTACGCGCTCCAGCAGCGCGGTGACGGTGCGCAGGGCCCCGGGGTCGCGGCTGCCGTGGGCGACGGCAACGAGGGTGGGCGGGCCGGGCGGGGAGGGGGCCCGGGGCGGGTGGGGGTGCGGGGTCATCGGACGGCGGGTTCCGTTCAGGGAGACGTGGCTCAGCTGCGCGCCGAGCTGGGCGGTGACGCGGGTGAGCAGTTGCGCCGTACTGTCGAGGTCAAGTGACGCGCGGGGGGCTGCCGACTCGGTCATGGACCGATACTGCCGGGCGCACGTTGCCGCCTCGTTGCGCGGCGGTGACGGGTGTTTTCCGCAGCCTCACGGGCGGTGCGGCGGCGATGTCAGGCGGCCCGGGGCGGGCCCCTGCTACGGCAGCACCCCGAAGAGCTCCCGGCACGGCTCCAGGCCCGCCACCTCCACCGGCACGGTGCGGTGCGCCTCCCAGTCCTCGCGGGTCAGCCGCAGCCGCCGCACCGTCCTGGCCTCGCCCCGCACCGACTCCACCAGCAGCCCGTCGGGGCGGTAGCCGAGCTTCTCCGAGACCCGCAGGGAGGCCGGATTGTCCACCATCGCGCCGGACGTGACGTGCCGCGCGCCCAGGCCCTCGAACGCCAGGTGCAGCATGGCCGCCCGCATCTCGGTGCCGATGCCGCGCCCGTGGTGCGCACGGCCCAGCCAGGAGCCGGTCTCGCCCTCCCGGGTCACGGGAAAGTCCTCCGTCATCAGGTCCTGGCGGCCGACGGTCCGGCCGCCGCACCGCACGGCGAGGCTGAGCGTCCACTGCTGCGGCGTCCACTGCGCGACGGTGCCCAGTACGTGCTGGAAGGTCGCCCGCGCCCGGTCCTGCGGCGACCCGTCGGTCCACGGCACGGAGAACGGCATCGACGCCTCGTCGTGCACCCCGCCGGCCGCGACGGCGGCCAGCTCGTCGAGCACCTCGCCGTCCGGAAGCATCAGCTCCAGACGCGGGGTCGTGATCCGCAGGCCGTAGAGGGGCCAGAATTGTCTCGACATGGCGGAAGCATTCCAGTCGGGGGCGGGCAGAAGCATGCGAATTTCCTGGGGCGGCGCACGAGGCGGAACGAGTACGGGCGACGAGGGACGCGCGCCAGCGCCCGCACGGGCCCTGGCGAGAGGATGGGGCGCGGCGCGGCGATGGGCGGGCCGGGCAGGCCCGCGCCTCATACCCCGCACGCGCCGCGCCCAGCGGCGTACCGTGCAGGCCCTCGTGCTCGCCGCCGTGTGCGCGCTCGCTCCCGCGACATGGCTGCACGCGGTGGCCGACAGCCGGGTGCGGACGGCGGCGGACGTTCCCGCCCGTGACGTGGTCGTCGTCTTCGGGGCGGGCCTGTGGCGGGGCGGCCCTTCGCCGTACCTGGCGAACCGCCTCGACACGGCGGCCGAGCTGTACCGGACCGGCAGGGCCAAGGTCGTGCTGGTCACCGGGGACAACAGCCGCACGGAGTACGACGAACCGGACGCCATGCGCGCCTACCTGGTCGAGCAGGGGGTGCCCGACCGGCGGATCGTCAGCGACTTCGCGGGCTTCGACACCTGGGACTCGTGCGTGCGCGCCAAGAAGATCTTCGGGGTGGACCGGGCCGTGCTGGTCAGCCAGGGGTTCCACATCCGCCGGGCGATCGGGCTGTGCCGGGCGGCCGGGATCGACGCGCTCGGCGTCGGGGTCGACGCCCGGCGTGACGCGACCTGGTACTACGGCGGCGTACGGGAGATCCTCGCGGCCGGCAAGGCGGCGCTGGACGCCGCCACCGCGCCCGATCCGCAGTTCCTGGGGCGTCAGGAGACGGGTGTGACGGAAGCACTGGCCGAGGCGGCGGGGCGCTGACGGAGCGACGCCCGCCGGTTGCCGAACACTCCGGCGCGGCGGGCCGAGCGGCCACGGGGGCACGGGGCGTGCGCCGGGCTCGTGCGGCGGTGGGTGCGTCCCGTGGTCCCAGGGGCACCGGTGGACGGCGGCCGTACCTCACCGTGCGCGCGGCCCGTGGCTGAGCCCGGTGTACCGGGGGCGTAACACCCGGCGCCCGTCGCCGTAACACCGCCGTCGCATGCTGACGGCATGCCCCGCACCTCCCCCGCCCCGGCCCCGCCGTCGACCCCCACCCACTGCCCGTACTGCGCGCTCCAGTGCGGCATGAACCTGCGTGCCACCGCGGGCGACGACGTGGTGGAAGTCGTCGAGCGTACGGACTTCCCGGTCAACCGGGGCGCGCTGTGCGGCAAGGGCCGTACGGCCCCCGCCGTGCTCTCCTCCCGGGTGCGCCTGACCGAGCCACTGGTCCGTCGCCCCGCCACCGGCAGGCTGGAACCGGCCACCTGGGAGGAGGCTCTCGGAAAGATCGCCGAAGGGCTCGGCCGTACACAACGGGCGTACGGCCCCGACGCCGTCGGCGTCTTCGGGGGCGGCGGGCTCACCAACGAGAAGGCGTACGCCCTCGGCAAGTTCGCCCGCGTCGTGCTGTCCACCTCGCAGATCGACTACAACGGCCGGTTCTGCATGTCGTCGGCCGCCGCCGCCCACCAGCGGGCGTTCGGCCTCGACCGGGGCCTGCCCTTCCCGCTGGAGGACATCCCGCGCACCGGCTGCGTGATCCTCGTCGGCTCGAACCTCGCGGAGACGATGCCGCCCGCACTGCGCTACCTCACCGAGCTGAAGGCGAACGGCGGCAGGCTCATCGTCGTCGACCCGCGCCGCACCCGTACCGCCGAGCAGGCCGACCTGCACCTCGCCCCGCGCCCCGGCACCGACCTGGCGCTCGCGCTGGGGCTGCTGCACCTCGTCGTGGCCGAGGGCCGTACCGACGAGGACTTCATCCGGGAGCGCACCACCGGCTGGGACGAGGCGCGGGCCGCGGCCATGGCGCACTGGCCCGAGCTCGTCGAGCGCCTCACGGGCGTACCGGTGCCGCAACTGCGCGACGCCGTACGCATGTTCTGCGACGCCGGGACCGGCATGGTGCTGACCGCGCGCGGCCCCGAGCAGCAGTCCAAGGGCACCGACACGGTCGGCGCCTGGATCAACCTCTGCCTGGCCACCGGCCACGCCGGCCGCCCGAACTCCGGATACGGCTGCCTCACCGGCCAGGGCAACGGGCAGGGCGGCCGCGAGCACGGCCAGAAGGCCGACCAGCTGCCCGGCTACCGCAAGCTCACCGACCCGGCCGCGCGCGAGCACGTCGCCGGGGTGTGGGGAGTGGACCCGGACAGCCTCCCCGGCCCGGGCCGCAGCGCGTACGAACTGCTCGACGCGCTCGGCGGCGACATCAAGTCGCTCCTGCTGATGGGCTCGAACCCGGTCGTCTCGGCGCCGCGCGCCGCCCACGTCGAGGAGCGCCTGCGCTCGCTGGACTTCCTCGCCGTCGCGGACGTCGTCCTGTCGGAGACGGCGGCGCTGGCCGACGTCGTCCTGCCCGTCACCCAGTGGGCCGAGGAGACGGGTACGACCACGAATCTGGAGGGGCGCGTGCTGCTGCGGCGCAAGGCCGTCACACCGCCGCCCGGCGTACGCACGGACCTGGAGGTGCTGCACGCGCTGGCGGCGCTGCTCGGCCACGAGAAGGGCTTCCCCGTGGACCCCGAGGAGGTCTTCGACGAGCTGCGCCGCGCCTCGGCGGGCGGCCCCGCCGACTATTCGGGGATCTCGTACCGCCGGATCGCCGAGGAGGACGGTGTCTTCTGGCCCTGCCCCGACACGACGGCGGACGCGTCACCGGACGCCGAGCGGCCCGCCGCACCGCACCCGGGGACACCCCGGCTCTTCCTCGACCGGTTCGCCACCGAGGACGGACGCGCCCGTTTCGTCCCGGTCGTGCACCGCCCGGCGGCGGAGGAGACGGACGCCGAGTACCCGGTGCTGCTCACCACCGGCCGGGTCGTCGCGCAGTACCAGTCGGGCGCCCAGACCCGCCGCGTCGACGAGCTGAACGCGGCCGCGCCCGGCCCCTTCGTCGAACTGCATCCCCGGCTCGCGCAGCGCCTCGGCGTGGCCGAGGGCGACCGGCTGACGGTGGTGTCCCGGCGCGGGCGGGCGGTCGCGCCGGCCCGGATCACCGAGGCGATCCGCTCGGACACGGTCTTCATGCCGTTCCACTGGCCGGGCGAGGGGCGTACCAACACGCTGACGAACCCGGCGCTGGACCCGACGTCCCGGATGCCGGAGTTCAAGGTGTGCGCGGTACGGATCGAACGCGAGGGGGAGTGATCCCCCTCAGGCGGAGGCGGTCTCCTCGCCGACCCACGCCAGGTACTGGGCGCTGCCGCGCACCAGGGCCGTGGCGACGATCTCCGGCGTCTCGTAGTCGTGCGCGGCCCGCAGGTGCGCCTCCAGTTCCTCGTACCGTGCGCCCGCGGTCTTGAACACGACCTGCCACTCCTCGGCGGTCTCCGTCTCCCCCTTCCACCGGTAGACGGAGGTCAGCGGGCCGCCGACCTGCGCGCAGGCCGCCAGCCGCGCCTCGACGGCTCCCCGCGCCAGCGCGAGCGCCTTGTCGCGGGTGTCGGTCGTGGTCTGCACGGTCAGCCATTCGGCCATGGCGTTCTCCCTCGTTCGCGGCCCGTCCATGGTCTCAAGCCCGCGCCGGCAGGGGTGGCGCGCTGCCGGCCCCCACGGCGCCGTGCGCGGTCCCGGTCCGGACGGCGGGACGCCGCCGCGCCGCTCAGGCGGCGTACGGACAGGCGGTCCTGGCGTCGCGCAGGGCGCGCGCCCACCAGGTGAGCCGGTCCAGCAGCGCCTTGGCGGCGGTGTCGTGACCGGACGGGTCCTTGTGGCGGCCGTCCACGTCGAAGTGGGACCACGCCCCGTGGAAGCTGACGGTGTCCCGCACGGTGGTGGCGTGCATCTCGGCGAAGACCTGGCGCAGTTGCTCGACGGCCCGCAGACCGCCGGACATCCCGCCGTAGGAGACGAAGCCGACGGGCTTGGCGTGCCACTCGTCGCGGTGCCAGTCGATGAGGTTCTTGAGGGCGGCGGGGAAGGAGTGGTTGTACTCGGGGGTGACGACGACGAAGGCGTCGGCGGCGGCGAGCCGCGGCGAGGTCTCGGCGAGTACTGCCCTCACCTCGTCGGACGGGTTAAACGACAGGGCGGTCGGCAGGTCGATGCGGGCCAGGTCGAGTACGTCGACGTCGAGGTCGTCGTGCTCGGCGGCGCGGGAGAGGAACCAGTCGGTGACGACGGGGGCGAAGCGGCCCTCCCGGTTGCTGGCGACGACGACGACGACGCGCAGGGGTGCGGCGGAGGCGTCGGCGGGGCCGCCGGCCCCGGCGGACGCGGGCGTGGCGGGGGCGGATTCGCGCGTGGTGGAGTCCATGCGGGCAAGACTCGTATCTCAACCAAGGTTGAGGTCAAGTCTCTCCCGTTGGGCGTCTCCCGCGCGCCGGACGGAGCGGGCCGGCCACCGCGGGCCGACGGCCGCCACCCCTCTACGGTGGTGGCCATGACCACGCCCGACGCTGCCGCCGCCCCGTACGTCGAGATCGACGGCCGCCGGGCCGCCACGGCCGACGACCTCCTCGTGCCCGCCCTGTACGGCGGTCACGGTCACTTCACCGCGATGCAGGTGTGCGGCGGAGGGGTGCGCGGACTGGCACTGCACCTCGCGCGGCTCGACGCCGCCACCCGCGAGATGTTCGGCGCCGGACTCGGCGGGGAGCTGGTGCGCGAGCGGGTGCGGCACGCGCTCGACGGGGCCGGGACGCACGACGCCGCCGTGCGGGTGTACGTGTTCCGGGCGCCGGGCGCGGAGGCGGTCACGCTGATGGTCACCGTCCGCCCGCCCGCCGCCATGCCGCCGACGCCGCTGGCCCTCATGTCCGTCCCGTACGCGCGTCCCTTCCCGCACCTCAAGCACCTGGGCGGCTTCGCCCAGGCCCAGCACGGCCGGCTCGCGCGGGAGGCGGGCTTCGACGACGCGCTGCTGACCGCCCACGGCGGGGTGGTCACCGAGGGAGCGGTCACGAACATCGCGTTCTACGACGGCACGTCGGTCGTCTGGCCCGACGCCCCCTCGCTGCACGGCGTCACCATGGCCCTGCTGGAGGCGGGCCTGCCCGGGGCCGGCCTGCCGTCGGTGCGGGGCCCGGTGTCGCTGGACGGCCTCGGCGCGTACCGCGCGGCGTTCGTGACCAGCTCGCGGGGCGTGGCGCCGGTGCGGCGGATCGACGCGGTGGAGTTCGCGGTCGACGAGGACCTGATGAGAACGGTCGCGAAGGCGTACGGGGCGACGCCCCGGGAGCGCGTCTAGGGGCACCTGCCGGGTGGCGCCGGGAGGCGCGCCCGCGAGCGCGTCCCAGGGCCCGCCGCCGGAGCGCGTGCGCCGCGTTCTCGGGTGCCTGGCGTCACCCGTTCGGGGCGCGGGTCGGAGTGGGCCGTCCGGTGGGCCGTCGCCCGGGGGCTGACCTGGGTGAACGCCGCGCGGGCGGGGTGCGGCGCGGCGGCGGGAGGGGTGATCTGACCCGGCCTCAGCAGGCGCGGGGCGCGGACGGCGCCTTATCTCGGAGGGAGTGCCGTACCGACGCTTCCGGGAGGAAACCACCATGCGCCCAGCACTTCTGCTCGCCGGTACCGCGCTGGCGGCCGCCGCGGCGGGCCTCGGCGCGGGTCCCGCGTACGCCGAGAACGACACTCCGCAGCACGCGCTCGAAGTGCATCCCGCCACGGCGGGTCCCGGCGAGACCGTCACCGTCAACACCACCGCGTGCGGTTTCGACAGCGGCGGTACGGGCGACGCCAACGCCGTCGGGGCGGGCGACTTCACCCTGCGGCCGGCGACCCACAAGGAGTCCGTCACGGGACAGTTCCGGCTTCCCCCGGACGCCCCGGAGGGGACCCACGACATCGCGGTGGCCTGCGACAACGGCAACACCGCCGAGGGCACGCTGACCGTGACCGCCGGTCCGGCGCCCGAGCCCGGCCACCACGACCCGGGGCGGCACCACGAGGCCGGTCACCCGGACGGTGGCCACCACGAGGGCGGCAAGGAACCCGCCCACCGTCCCACGCACCCCACCGGCCATGTGAGGACCGGCGTCGGCGGGGTCGCGGACGCCGATCCCACCCGGATCGCGGCGGGTGCGGCCGTACTGGCCGTCACCGCCGCCGTCGGTGGTACCTGGCTCCTGCGTCGCCGGGCGAGCGGCGCGCCGGAGCGCTGAGGGCCGGCGCCGCCGCCCGCGTCCGTACCGCCGAAACCCCCGTGCCTCCGCCCCCGGTCCCCGAGCCGGGCGGGGGCACGCGGGGCGTTGCGCACGGCTGGACTGGAGGTGATCACCGATGACGGACCGGCGCACGAAGGGCGGCCTCGTCGCCATCGGCGTCTGCACCGGCCTCTGGCTGATCCAGACCGGGCTCGCGGGCCAGGACCCGCCCCGGCCGTCGTCCGCCGAGGCGTTCGCCGCCGGATCACGGCACGTCCCGCGGAGCACCGTCCCGCCGGCCGAACCGCTGCGCCCCTCCGACCCCGTGCGGGTCCGCATACCCGCCGTGCGGGTGGACGCGCCCGTCATGCGGCTCGGCCTCGCCCCCGACGGCAGTCTGGACGTACCGCCGGCCGGGGACCGCAACCTGGCCGGCTGGTTCGAGGGCGGCACGCCGCCCGGCGCCAAGGGCACGTCGGTCATCGCGGGGCACGTCGACAACGCGCGGGGACCGGCCGTCTTCTACCACCTGGGCGCGCTGCGGAAGGGGCACACCGTCGAGGTGGTGCGCGAGGACGGGCGTACCGCCGTCTTCACGATCGACGCCGTCGAGGTGTACGACGGCGAGGACTTCCCGGAGGAGCGGGTGTACGCCGCCTCCGGGCAGGCGGAGCTGCGGGTGATCACCTGCGGCGGCACCTTCTCCGAGAAGACCGGCTACCGGGGGAACGTGGTGGCGTACGCGCACCTGACGGCCGTGCGGTAGGCGCCCCGCGCCCCTACGCCCACTGGTCGAAGGCCAGCTTCGCGACCAGCGAGAGGACCACCACGAGCAGTACCCCGCGCACGAACTCGCTGCCCCTGTTCAGCGCGGTGCGCGCGCCCGCCGTCGCGCCGGCGAGGTTGAAGAGTGCCATCAGGCCGGCGAGCTGCCACAGGACCGTCCCCTGGTAGGCGAACATCGCGAGCGCGCCGGCGTTGGTGCAGACGTTGACGATCTTGGCGTTGGCCGAGGCGGTCACCAGGTCGAGGTGGAGGACGGCGGTCAGCGCGAGGACGAGGAACGTACCCGTGCCCGGGCCGAACAGGCCGTCGTAGAAGCCGATGCCGCCGCCGACGAGGACGATCGCGGTGACGGTACGGGCCCAGGTGACCGGCTTCCCGGCGTCGTCGGCGGCGCGGCCGAAGGAGGGCCGCAGGAGTACGAAGGCCGCGACGGCGAGCAGCACCACCATGATCACGGGGCGCAGTACGTCGCTGCTGATCCCCGCGGCGAAGAACGCGCCCGTCATGGAGCCGGCGAGGGCCGCGAGGCCGATGCGCACCGCCGTCCCGAGCCGCACCGGCGCCTTGCGCAGATACGTCACGGCCGCGCCGGACGTGCCGACGATGGCCACGGCCTTGTTGGTGCCCAGGATGTGCCCGGCGGGCACCTGGGGCAGGCCGAGCAGCAGGGCGGGCAGGAGCAGCAGCCCGCCGCCGCCCACCACCGCGTCGATCCAGCCGGCCGCGGCGGCGGCGAGGCACAGCAGGACGAGCGTGGTCAGCGATATGTCGGGCACGGTCGCGACCCTAGGTCGGCGGGGGTACGGCGTCCAATCGATCGCCGCGGCCTTGAGGGACATCGGAGCTTGCGCCGAACCTCAAGGGGGCGCCGGTGGCCGGGCGGCCGGTTCCGGCGGCCGTGGAGCGGTCGCGGTGCCGGACCTCGCGCCCCTCGCGCCCCGCCACCCCCTCTTCCACCCCTCACAGCGCGGTGTACGTGGCGCTGAGCGCAGTGTTCCCCGCGGGAAACAGACGGGATGCGGCCGGGTAACACCGCCCCCGCAGGCTGCTGGCATGAGCAAGGACATCGTGGTGATCGGCGGCGGGACGGCGGGTGCCCGGCTGGCCCGGCAACTGACCCGCCGGACCTCCACGGCCGCGGGGCCGCCGCCCTCGGTCACCGTCATCGGCGAGGAGGAGCACGCCCCGTACAACAGGGTGCTGCTCGCCGAGGTACTCGCCGGCCGCTACGGGCCCGAGGTCATCGCCCAGCCGGCGACGCCGGTGCGGCGCGGGGTGCGGGTCGTCCGCATCGACCGGGCCGAGCGGGTGGTGCTGTGCGACGACGGCAGCGCCGTCCCGTACGGCACGCTCGTCCTCGCGACCGGCTCCAACCCCGTCCTGCCGCCGCTGCGCGGCCTCGGCGCCGACCTCCCCGACGGCGTCCACCCCTTCCGCACGCTGGACGACTGCCTGGCCCTGGCGGCCGCCGTCCGCGAGGGCACCCGCGCGGTCGTCATCGGCGGCGGCCTCCTCGGCGTCTCGGCGGCCCGCGCACTCGCGGAACGCGGCGCCCAGGTCGTACTGGCCCAGCAGGGCGAGCACCTCATGCAGCGCCAGCTCGACCCCGCCGCGAGCGAACTGCTGCGCGGCCACCTGGAGACGCTGGGCGTCGAGGTCCACACCGAGTGCCGGGTGCGCGGCCTGCGCTGCGAGGCCGGCGAGGGCGCCGGCACCGTGCGGGCCGTCGAACTGGCCGACGGGTACGCCCTCGACGCCGACCTCGTCGTGCTGGCGTGCGGCGTACGACCCCGGGTCGGCCTCGCGCGGGCGGCGGGCCTCGACGTGCGCCACGGCGTCGTCGTCGACGACGAGCTGCGCACCTCCGATCCGCACATCCGGGCCATCGGGGACTGCGCCGAGCACGACGGCCGCGTATACGGTCTCGCGGGCCCCGCCCTCGAACAGGCCGACGTCCTGGCCGCGCTGCTGCTCGACCCCGCCCCGGCCGCCGCACTCGCGGCGCGGCCGGCGGGTCGCGCCGAGGCCGCCACGGCGGTGTCCGCCACGGCCTCGGCGGCGGTCGCCGGGCACGGGGGCGACACCTCGCCGCGCTACACCGGCACCCGGGCCCTCACCCGGCTCACGCTCCACAGCGGCGGCACCGGCACCGGCGCCGGGCCGCTCGACCTCGCCGCCTTCGGCGAGACCAATCCACTCCCCGGCGACGACGTCGTCCGCCTCGCCGACGCCACCCGTGGCGCGTACCGGAAGGTCGTCGTCCGCGGCGACCGGCTGATCGGCGGAATCCTGCTGGGCGATCTCGGCGCCGTCGGCGAACTCGCCCGCACCTGGGAGGGCGACGAGCCGCTCCCCTCCACCCCGTTGTTCCACCTGCTTGGAGGCGCCTGAGATGTCCACACCACCCACGATCGTGGTCGTCGGCCACGGCATGGTCGGCCAGCGCTTCCTGGAGGCCCTCGCCGAGCGCGGCGTGACGCGGCGGGCGCGGATCGTCGTCCTGTGCGAAGAGCCCCGGCCCGCGTACGACCGCGTCCAGCTGACCTCGTACTTCTCCGGCCGCACCCCGGACGAGCTGGCCATGGGCGAGCCCGGCTTCATCGAGCAGCACGGGATAGAACTGCACCTGGACGACCCGGCGACGGCGGTCGACCGCGAGGCGCGCACGGTCACCTCGCGTGCCGGACGCACCTTCTCGTACGACACGCTGGTGCTCGCCACCGGTTCGTACCCCTTCGTCCCGCCCGTTCCCGGGAAGGACGCGGAAGGCTGCTTCGTCTACCGCACCATCGAGGACCTGCTGGCGATCGAGGCGTACGCGAAGACAGCGCGTACCGGAGCGGTCGTGGGCGGCGGGCTGCTCGGCCTGGAGGCGGCGGGCGCGCTCAGCGGGCTCGGCCTCGCCACGCACGTCGTGGAGTTCGCTCCCCGCCTGATGCCCGTCCAGGTCGACGAGGGCGGCGGCGCCGCCCTGCTGCGGACGATCCAGGGCATGGGCCTGACGGTCCACACGGGCGTCGGCACCCAGGCCGTGACCACGGACGACTCGGGCGCGGTCAACGGCATGTCCCTCTCGGACGGTTCGACGCTGGAGACCGACATGGTCGTCTTCTCGGCGGGCGTACGGCCGCGCGACCAGCTGGCCAGGGACTGCGGCCTGTCGGTCGGCGAGCGTGGCGGCATCGCCGTCGACGAGCAGTGCCGCACGTCCGACCCCTCGGTCTTCGCGATCGGCGAGTGCGCCATGGCGGTGGACGGCCGGGTGTACGGACTGGTCGCCCCGGGGTACGAGATGGCCGAGACGGCCGCCGAGACGATCACGGGGGCGCTCGCGGAGCCGTCCGGGGCGGCGGCCGCGAGCCGCGCGTTCACGGGCGCGGACATGTCCACCAAGCTGAAGCTCCTCGGCGTCGACGTGGCCTCCTTCGGCGACGCGCACGGCCACGCGGAGGGCTGCCTGGACGTCACGTACTCCGACTCGCGCTCGGGCGTCTACAAGAAGCTCGTGGTCAGCCCGGACGGCGCGCTCCTCGGCGGCGTGCTGGTCGGCGACGCCGACGCGTACGCGATGCTGCGGCCGCTCACCGGGTCCGTACCGCCCGTCGCGCCGGAACAGCTGATCGCGCCGGCGGGCAGCGGGCAGGTCACCCTCGGCCCGTCCTCCCTGCCCGACGACGCCGTGGTCTGCAACTGCCACAACGTCACCAAGGGCCAGGTCACCGCCTGCTCGACGATGCCCGAGGTGAAGAAGTGCACCAAGGCGGGCACGGGCTGCGGCAGCTGCGTCAAGCTGATCGGGCAGCTGCTCCCCCAGACCGGCGACAAGGGCCTGTGCGGCTGCTTCCCGCACACCCGGTCCGAGCTGTACGAGATCGCCCGCACCCTGCGGATCACCTCGTACGCCGAGCTTCTCGACTCGCACGGCCGGGAGGCGGCCCGGGGCGGCGACGGCTGCGAGGTCTGCAAGCCGACGGTCGGCTCGATCCTCGCGAGCCTGAACACCGGCTACATCCTCGACGGCGAGCAGGCCGCCCTCCAGGACACCAACGACCACTTCCTCGCCAACATGCAGCGCAACGGCTCGTACTCGATCGTGCCGCGCATCCCGGGCGGTGAGGTCACGCCCGAGAAGCTGATCGTGATCGGCGAGGTGGCCCGCGACTTCGGCCTCTACACGAAGATCACGGGCGGCCAGCGCATCGACCTCTTCGGCGCCCGGGTCGACCAGCTCCCGCTGATCTGGACGCGCCTGGTGGACGCCGGCTTCGAGTCGGGACACGCCTACGGAAAGGCGCTGCGGACGGTCAAGTCCTGCGTCGGGCAGACCTGGTGCCGCTACGGCGTCCAGGACAGCGTCCGGATGGCCATCGACCTGGAGCTGCGCTACCGGGGCCTGCGCGCGCCGCACAAACTGAAGTCGGCGGTCTCGGGATGCGCGCGGGAGTGCGCCGAGGCGCAGTCCAAGGACTTCGGCGTGATCGCCACCGCGAACGGCTGGAACCTGTACGTCGGCGGCAACGGCGGCGCGACCCCGCGCCACGCCGACCTGCTGGCCCAGGACCTCTCGGACGCCGAACTCGTGCGGCTCATCGACCGGTTCCTGATGTTCTACATCCGCACCGCGGACCGCCTGGAGCGCACGTCCACCTGGCTGGAGCGGCTTGAGGGCGGCCTCGACCACCTCAGGGACGTCGTCGTGCACGACTCGCTCGGCATCTGCGACCAGCTGGAGGCCCTGATGGCCGCCCACGTGTCCAACTACCGCGACGAATGGGCCGAGACCATCAACGACCCCGAGCGGCTCTCCCGGTTCGTCTCGTTCGTCAACGCTCCCGACGCGCCGGACCCGTCGGTGCGGTTCGTTCCCGAGCGCGACCAGATGAAGCCGGACCTCACCGTCCTCACCCTCGAAGGGACCCGTGCCGGATGACCCTGCAACTGCGCATCGACGACACCTGGTTCACCGCCTGCGACGTGTCCGCCCTCACTCCGGGGCGCGGCGTGGCGGCCCTCCTCCCCGACGGCCGCCAGGCGGCCCTGTTCACAGACCGCAGGGGACGCCCGTACGCCATCGACAACCGCGACCCGTTCTCCGGCGCCCAGGTGCTGTCCCGGGGATTGATCGGGTCCGCGGACGGCCGCCCCTTCGTCGCCTCGCCGCTCCTCAAGCAGCGCTTCGACCTGGAGACGGGGCACTGCCTGGACGACGAGACGGTCACGGTGCGGACGTTCGACGTCCGCGTCGCGGCGGCCTGACCGGGCGTTCGGCCCCAGGGGTGGGGGAGCCGGCGCCCGAGGACCGCGGTTCTCGGGCGCCGGCCGTACGCTGGCCCCCATGACGACCGGCTGGAAAGCGAGCGACATCCCCGACCAGAGCGGCCGTACGGCCGTGGTCACGGGGGCCAACAGCGGTATCGGGCTCGTCACGGCGCGCGAGCTGGCCCGCCGCGGGGCGCGCGTGCTCCTCGCGTGCCGCAGCGAGCGGCGCGGCAAGGAGGCGGCGGCGCGGATCGCCCGTGACGTCCCGTCGGCGGCGGTGGAGTTCACCCCGCTCGACCTGGCGGACCTGTCGTCCGTCCGGGCCTTCGCCGCCGCGTACACCGGCGAGGGCCTCGATCTGCTGGTGAACAACGCGGGCGTCATGGCGCTGCCGTACGGAAGGACCGCCGACGGCTTCGAGACGCAGTTCGGCGTCAACCACCTCGGGCACTTCGCGCTCACCGGACTGCTGCTGCCGCACCTGCTGCGCACTCCGGGGGCTCGCGTGGTGACCGTGTCCAGCGGCCTGCACGCGCTGGCGAACATCGACATCGGCGACCTCAACAGCGAGCGCGCGTACCGCCGCTGGATCGCCTACGGCCGCTCCAAGACCGCGAACCTGCTCTTCACCCACGAGCTGGCGCGGCGACTGGCCGCGGCCGGCTCCGGCGTCGTGGCGGCGGCGGCCCACCCCGGGTACGCCCGTACGAACCTCCAGACCGCCGGGGTGCGGATGGAGGGCCGCAGGACCGCCGAGCGGATCGTGGAGCTGGGGAACAGGATCATCGCCCAGCCCGCCGAGTCCGGCGCCCTGCCCACGCTGTACGCGGCGACCGCGCCCGGCGTGCGGCCCGACTCGTTCACCGGGCCGAGGCTCCAGGGGCTGCGGGGCGCGCCCGCGAAGTCCTGGCGCGCGTCCTGGACCCGTGACGACGTGGCGGGCGAGCGGCTGTGGGCGGCCTCCGAGCAGCTCACCGGGGTGACGTACGGGGGCCTCACGTCCTGAGGCCCCCGGGGTACGCCTCCCGGTCTCAGCCCTGCCCGCCCTCGACGGCGGCCGGGTCCATCCAGACGACCTCCCACGTGTGACCGTCGGGGTCCTGGAAGGAGCGGCCGTACATGAAGCCGAGGTCCTGGGGGTCGCCCGCGGGGGATCCGCCGGACGCCAGGGCGGTGTCCGCCAGCTCGTCGACCTTCTCCCGGCTCTCGGCGCTGAGCGCGAGCAGGACCTCGGTGGTCGTACTCGTGTCCGCGATCTCCTTCTTGGTGAACTCCTTGAAGCGCGGCTCGGTGAGCAGCATGGCGAAGATGGTGTCGCTGATGACCAGACAGGCGGTCCTGTCGTCGCTGAACTGGGGGTTGAACGAGAACCCGAGCTTGCCGAAGAAGGACTTGGTGGTGTCGAGGTCCTTGACCGGCAGGTTCACGAAGATCATCTGGTTCATGAGGGGTCTCTCTTCCCGGGTCGGGCGCGTGGCCGCGGTGTGCCGTACACAAGGACAGACCCCGGGCCCGCCCGAAACTCATCGCTCCGGCCGAGCCGCATCCTTACAAAGAGGTGGGCGTCCGGTGACTCAACCCTTCAGCTCTTCCGCCGCGTCCGCGACCCGGCCGATCAGGCGCAGCAGCGTCTCCTGCTCCTCCTCGTCCAGGGGCGCGAGGAACACCCGGTTCATCCGGGCCGTCCGGGTGACCAGCCGGCGGTGCACCGCCGCGCCCTCGTCCGTGAGCTTCAGTACGTTGCGCCGGCCGTCGCGCGGGTCGCGCACGCGCTCCAGCATGCCGCGCCGGCCCATGCGGGCCACCAGGTCGGCGATGGTCGAGCGGTCGAGGTGGACCTGCTCGCTCAGGGTGCGCTGGTCGATGTCCGGCTTCGCGGCCAGGGCGTTGAGCACGGCGAACTGCGGGGAGGTGGTCTCCTCCGACACCATCGTCGTCCACAGCAGCGTGTGCGCCTGCTGCAACCGCCGGGCGAGGTGCCCGGGGTGCGTGCTCAGATCGACCGCAGCCATGCGGGCCTCCTGCAATCGGGTTGTTGCTCCGTGTACTGAGCCATTGACGTGAGCGGGACTCGATGGAAGTCTACGGCCTCGACATGAAAATAGTCAGTGCACTGAGCAACTCGCGGAGTGAGGGACGATGGCCGAGATACGCAGCCTGCACGACGCCGTGGCGGACCTCGTCCACCCGGGGGACACCCTCGCCATGGAGGGCTTCACCCACCTGATCCCCTATGCGGCGGCGCACGAGATCATCCGTCAGGGCATCACCGACCTGACCCTCGCCAGGATGACCCCGGACGTGATCTACGACCAGCTCATCGGCGTCGGCCTGGTACGGAAGCTGATCTTCTCCTGGGGCGGCAACCCGGGTGTCGGCTCCCTCCACCGCTTCCGCGACGCCGTGGAGAACGGCTGGCCGCGCCCGCTGGAGCTGGACGAGCACAGCCACGCCGGCATGGCCAACCGGTACGTCGCGGGCGCCTCGCGCCTGCCGTTCGCCGTACTGCGCGGCTACCGGGGTTCCGACCTCGCCACCCGTACGGACACGGTCTCCTCGGTCGTCTGCCCGTTCACCGGTGAGGAGCTGGCCGCCGTCGCCGCGCTCAATCCCGACGTCACGGTCATCCACGCCCAGCAGGCCGACCGGCGGGGCAACGTCCAGATGTGGGGCCTGACCGGCGTCCAGAAGGAGGCCGCGCTGGCCGCCGACCGGGTGCTCGTCACGGTCGAGGAGGTCGTCGACGAGCTGACGCCCCGGCCCGGCGGTGTCGTCCTGCCGACCTGGGTGATCGACGCGGTCGCCGTCGTGCCGGGCGGCGCGCACCCGTCGTACGCCACCGGCTACACGGTGCGCGACAACGCCTTCTACCAGGCGTGGGACCCGGTCGCCCGGGACCGGGACGCCTTCGTCCGCTGGATCGACGAGAACGTACGCACCGAAGGGGCTGTCACGCGATGACCACCGAGGGCTTCACCCGCGACGAGCTGATGGAGGTGAACGCGGCCCGCGCGCTGGCCGGGGCGCGGACCTGCTTCGTCGGCATCGGACTGCCGTCCACCGCCGCGAACCTCGCGCGCACCACCGTCGACCCCGGCCTCGTGCTCATCTACGAGTCCGGGACGATCGGCTCGAAGCCGACCCGCCTGCCGCTGTCCATCGGCGACGGCGAGCTGGCCGAGACCGCCGACGCGGTGGTGCCCGTGCCGGAGATGTTCAACTACTGGCTCCAGGGCGGCCGCATCGACGTGGGCTTCCTCGGGGCCGCCCAGGTCGACCGCTTCGCCAACATCAACACCACGGTCGTCGACCGCGGCCCCGGCCGGCCAGAGGGCCGTCTGCCGGGAGCGGGCGGCGCGCCCGAGATCGCGTCCAACTGCGGCAGGGTGCTCATGGTCCTGCGCCACTCCACGCGCAACTTCGTGCCGAAGCTGGACTTCGTCACGACGCTCGGCCACGGCTCGGGCCCCGGCGACCGCGCCGCGCTCGGCATGCCGGGCGCCGGCCCGGTCGCCGTCATCACCGATCTCGGCATCCTGCGGCCGGACCCGGCGACCGCCGAGCTCGTCCTGACCGAACTGCACCCCGGCGTCACGGTCGAGCAGGTACGGGCGGCCACCGGCTGGCCACTGCGGTGCGCCGAAGCGGTCGGGGTCACCGAGCCCCCGACCGCCGCCGAACTGACCGCGCTGCGCGCCCTGAAGGCCGCGGGAAAGGACATGCGGTGACCCTCACCCAGGCCGACATCGACGGCGAGCTCGCCGAGATCCGCGCACGTCACGCACGCGCGCGGGCCGCCGGAGCCCCGGCCGCGCACCACCCGCCGCGCGACTTCCCGCCGTACCGCAGCACCCTGCTGCGCCACCCCGGGCAACCGCTGGTGGCCGTCGGCGCGGACCCCGACACCGTCGAGCTGTCCGGGCCCGTCTTCGGCCGGACCGACGTCACGGAGCTGGACCACGACCTGACCCGGCAGCACGCCGGCGAGCCGCTCGGCGAGCGCATCACCGTCTCCGGCCGCGTCCTGGACAGCGCCGGCCGCCCCGTCGCGAACCAGCTCGTCGAACTGTGGCAGGCCAACGCCTCCGGCCGGTACGCCCACCAGCGCGACCAGCACCCGGCGCCGCTCGACCCCAACTTCACCGGCGTGGGGCGGGTGCTGACCGGCGACGACGGCTCGTACCGCTTCACCACCGTCAAGCCCGGCGCGTACCCCTGGCGCAACCACGAGAACGCCTGGCGCCCCGCGCACATCCACTTCTCGCTCTTCGGCACGGCCTTCACCCAGCGCCTGGTCACGCAGATGTACTTCCCCGGCGACCCGCTCTTCGCGTACGACCCGATCCTCCAGTCGGTGACGGACGACGCGGCCCGCGCCCGGCTTGTCGCGGCGTACGACCACTCCCTCTCCCGCCCCGAACACTCCCTGGGCTACCGCTGGGACATCGTCCTGGACGGGCCCCGCGCGACCTGGTTCGAGGAAGGCAGCCGATGACGCACCCGCCCACCCCTTCGCACACCGTCGGCCCCTTCTACGGGTACGCCCTGCCGTTCCCGGGAGGCGGCGACATCGCCCCCGCGGGCCACCCCGACGGCATCACGCTGCACGGGTACGTCCTCGACGGCGCGGGGGAGCCGGTGCCGGACGCGCTGCTCGAGTTCTGGCAGGCCGGACCCGACGGGTCCCTCGCCGGCGCCCCGGGGTCGATGCGGCGCGATCCCGTGACCGGCGGTTTCCTCGGCCGCGACGGCGTCGGCTTCACCGGGTTCGGCCGGGTGGCGACCGACCCGGACGGCCACTACGCGCTCCGCACCCTGCCGCCGGGGGCGCCGTCCGTCCCGTACATCAGCGTGTGCGTGTTCGCGCGCGGCCTGACGCACCACCTCTTCACCCGCGCGTACCTCGCCGAGGGCCCGGACGCCCTGCTCGCCTCGCTGACTCCCGAGCGCCGGGCGACACTGATCGCCCGGCCCGGCCCGGACCGCACCCACCGCTTCGACATCCGCCTCCAGGGCGGGGAAGAGACGGTCTTCCTTGACTTCGCCTGACCACGGCCTCCTCTCCCCCGTGCGCGCGGGCACGGCGGCCGAGGAAGCGACCGGCGACGTGGCACTGCTCCAGGCGATGCTGGACGCCGAGGCCGCCCTCACACGCGTCCAGGGACCCGCATGGGCGGGCGAGGCGGTCACGGCGGCGGCGCGGGCCGACCGGTTCGACGTACGCGACCTGGCCCTGCGCGCACGGTCCGGCGGCAACCCGGTGATCCCCCTGGTCGCCGCCCTCACGGCGGCGGCGGGCCCGGAGGCGGCGCCGTACGTGCACCGGGGGGCCACGAGCCAGGACATCGTCGACACGGCGACGATGCTGGTCGCCACCCGCACGCTGCCCCTCATCACGGCGGACCTGGCCCGCACCGCGGCGGCCCTGGCCACCCTGGCGGCGGAGCACCGGGACACGCCCATGCCGGGCCGCACCCTGACCCAGCACGCGGTCCCCACCACGTTCGGCCTCAAGGCGGCGGGCTGGCGAAGCCTGACCCTGGACGCCCACACCCGCCTGCGAGCCCTGACCCTCCCCGCCCAACTAGGCGGAGCCGCAGGCACCCTCGCCGCCTTCCCCCCACCCACACAGCCGGCCCAGAACCCACTGCACCCCACCCCGGCCGAAGACCACACCGCCCCGGCACAGGACACGCCGCACCCCACCCCCGCCGAGGAACCGACGGTGCCAGGAGGGGACGTACCGGGGCGCTCCCCGCAGGGTGTCGAACGCAACCACCCCGAACCACACCCAGTACCCGAACGTTCGACACCCGAGGAGACGCCCCGGAACGGCCCCGACCCCCACACCCCTGGGACCACCCCCACCACCCCCGCCGAAGACCCCACCGCCCCGGCACAGACAGCACCGCGAGAAACCCCCGCCGAAGGCCAACCCGCCCCGGCACAGACCGCACCCCGAAACCCCCCCGCCGCAGACCGAACCGCCCCGGACCCCGCCGCCGCCCTCCTCACCGCCTACGCCGAAGAACTGGGCCTGGCGGTCCCCGACCTCCCCTGGCACACCCTGCGCACCCCCACCGCCGACCTCGCCACCGCCCTAGCCTTCACCTGCGCGGCCCTCGGCAAGCTCGCCACGGACGTCCTCACCCTCACCCGCACCGAGATCGCCGAGCTCTCCGAACGCACCGGCGGCGGCTCGTCCGCCATGCCGCACAAGGCCAACCCGGTCCACGCCACCCTGATCGCCTCCGCCGCCCACCAGGCCCCGGCCCTGGCCTCCGTACTGCTCACCTCCCTCGCCACCGCCGGCGACGAGCGCCCCGCCGGAGCGTGGCACGCCGAGTGGCAGCCCCTGCGCGAGCTGCTGCGGCTGGGCGGCGGCGCGGCGGCCCACGCGGCCGAGCTGACCGAGGGGCTGCGCGTCCACCCCGACCGCATGCGCGAGAACCTCGGCCTCACCCACGGCCTGATCGTCAGCGAACGGGTGGCCGCGGCCCTGACCCCGGCCCTGGGCCGGGCCGGGGCCAAGGAAGCGCTCACCGCCGCCTCCCGCCGCACGGCCGCCGAAGGCATCTCGCTGGCCGAGGCGCTCACCGCCGCTCTGCCGCAACTCACCGAAGACCTCGACCTCACGGACCTCACCGACCCCACGCGATACACCGGTTCCGCGGCGGCCCTGGTGGACCGGGCCCTGAACCGAAAGCCGGAGCCCTCTCTTGACTGACTTCAGCGCCCCGAGCCAGCCCCTCCCCCACGTCCGCCTCGACGGCCCGGAGTCCGGCACTCCGCTGATCCTGGGCCCCTCGGTGGGCACGTCCCTGGCGGTCTGGGAGCCCCAGGCGGCCGCCCTGGCCCGGGTCCACCGCGTCCTGCGCTGGGACCTGCCGGGCCACGGCGGCACCCCCGCCGGACTGATCCCGCTGGACGGCACCGCGACCGTCGCCGACCTGTCGGCGCTCGTCCTGCGGGCCGCAGACGCGCAGGGCTGGCAGTCGTTCGCGTACGCCGGGATCTCGATCGGAGGCGCCGTGGGACTGCACCTGGCCACGCACTTCCCGGAGCGCGTCACCGCCCTGGCGGTGGTCTGCTCGTCGGCCCGCTTCGGCGAGCCGGCCACCTGGAGGGATCGCGCCGCTCTCGTACGGGCGGAGGGCACCGAGGCGATGGTGGCGAGCCGCCCCGGCACCTGGTTCGCGCCCGCGTTCGCCTCGACGCCGCTGGGCCACGCGCTGATCGAGGACCTGCGCGCGACCGACCCGGCCGGCTACGCCGCCTGCTGCGACGCCCTCGCGGCGTACGACCTGCGCGGCGCGCTCCCGACGGTCGCCGCGCCGACCCTGGTGGTCGCCGGACGCGACGACCCGGCGACGCCGCCCGCGCACGCCCGCGAGATCGCCGACGCCATCCCTGGATCGAGTCTGCTCGAAATCGCGGGCGCGGCCCATCTGGCCGGCGTGGAGAGGCCGGAGACGGTGACCGCCGCCCTGCTCGCCCACTTCGCCCCGCCGCCCGTCGACACCGACGCGTCCCGCCACGCGGCCGGCCTGCGCGTGCGCCGGGCGGTCCTCGGGCGGGCCCACGTGGACCGCGCGATCGGCCGTACGACACCGTTCACGGCCCGCTTCCAGGACTTCATCACCCGGTATGCCTGGGGCGAGATCTGGACCGACGGAACACTGGACCGGCGTACCCGCAGCTGCGTCACCCTGACCGCGCTCGTGGCGCACGGCCACGAGGCGGAGCTGGCGCTGCACGTGCGGGCGGCCCTGACCAACGGCCTGAGCCGGGAGGAGATCGGCGCGGTCCTGCTCCAGTCGGCGGTCTACTGCGGCGTGCCGGCGGCGAACTCGGCGTTCGCCGTGGCCCAGAGCGTCTTCGACGATCTGGACCGCACCGACTACGAGGACGCCCCCACCCCGGACCCGCTCGACCAGCCCGACCTGCTCGACCCGGACGTACTCGACGCGGACCCGCGCGACCAGCCCGACGCCCTCGACGACCCCGACCAGCCGGACCCGCTCGACCAGCCCGACGACCCCATCCCCACCGACGCCGACCAGCCCTAGGACTCCTGCGACTCAAGGACTGAGCCCCGTCCGACCCGTCCGACCCGTCCGACCACTCATCACCTCCCGCTCACCGGTTGTTGCTGCACTGTCAATTCGAGACGCTTACGTTCCGAGGTCACATTCCCTCACCCTGGAGTGACACATGGAACGTCGTAGCTTCCTGCGCGGCGCGGTCATCGGCACTTCCGTCGCCGCCTTCGGCGGCACCCTCTGGCGCGGCGCCGCCCAGGCCGCCCCCGCACAGCCCGGCGCCGGCCCCTACGGGGCCCTCGGCCCCGCCGACGCGAACGGCCTGCGCCTGCCGTCCGGCTTCAGCGGCCGCGTCATAGCCCGCTCCGGCCAGAAGGTCGGCTCCACCGCGTACACCTGGCACAACGCGCCGGACGGCGGCGACTGTTACGCGGACGGCACCGGCTGGATCTACGTCTCCAACTCGGAGATCAACCCCTCCGGCGGCGCGAGCGCGATCCGCTTCTCCGCCACCGGCGCGATCACCGGCGCGTACCGCATCCTGTCCTCCACCCGCCAGAACTGCGCGGGCGGCAAGACGCCGTGGAACACCTGGCTCTCCTGCGAGGAGGTCGACCGCGGCTACGTCTACGAGACGGACCCGTGGGGCGTGAAGGCGGCCGTACGGCGCGACGCGATGGGCCGCTTCAAGCACGAGGCGGCGGCGGCCGACCCCGTCCGCAGGACGATCTACCTCACCGAGGACACGACCGACGGCTGCTTCTACCGCTTCACGCCCACCACGTGGGGCGACCTGTCGGCGGGCAGGCTGGAGGTGCTGAAGATGGGTTCGGGCACGTCCGGCCCCGTCACCTGGGCCACCGTTCCCGACCCGAGCGGCGCCGTCACCGCCACCCGCAACCAGGTCTCCGGCGCCAAGCGCTTCACGGGCGGCGAGGGCTGCTACTACGCCAACGACGTCTGCTACTTCACCACCAAGGGCGACAACCGCGTCTGGCAGTACAACGCCGCCGCCCAGACCATCGAGCTCGCCTACGACGACTCGCTGGTGAACGGCACCGCGCCGCTGACCGGCGTGGACAACGTCACCGGCACGTCGTCCGGCGACCTGTTCGTCGCCGAGGACGGCGGCAACATGGAGATCTGCGTGATCACGCCGGACGACATCGTCGCCCCCTTCCTGCGCATCGACGGCCAGTCCGGCTCGGAGATCACGGGACCGGCGTTCTCGCCGGACGGCAGGCGCCTGTACTTCTCCAGCCAGCGCGGTACGACGGGCAGCTCGTCCGGCGGCATCACCTACGAGGTGACGGGCCCGTTCAGGGCCTGACCTCCCGCCCGGAACGGGCCTGATCACCCGTCGCACCCGTCGCACCCGTCACGTCCGACGACGGTACGAGTGCTTCCGCCGTGGCGCCGCCCCGCAGGAGGGCGGCGCCCAGTGGGGTGAGCGTGTGGAGCACCGCGTTGCCGTGCCGCAGGGTGACGATCAGGCCCGCTTCGCGCAGCACGCACGCGTGCTGGCTCGCCGAGGCGAGCGACACCCCGGCCCTGCGGGCGAGTTCGCTCGTCGTACAGCCGCCGCCGATGGCCCCGAGGACCGCCGAGCGGGTGTGGCCGACCAGGCGCCCCAGGGGCGGCCCGGGGTCGTCGACCGGAGCCGGGGCGTCCGCGTGGGTCACCGGGTAGACCAGTACGGGCGGCAGTTGCGGGTCCCGGTAGACGACGGGGTTGCCGCGGCAGAAGAACGACGGCTGGAGCAGCAGGCCCCGGCCGCGCAGGTACAGGTCGCGGTCCACCGGATAGTCCGCCTCCAGGACCGGCGGACGCCAGCGCAGCATCGGCGTCAGCGAGGCGAGGAGTTCGTCCGCGCCCCCGTCGAGCAGGGCGCGCCCCCTGGCCGCCCGGTCGGCCTCGACACGGGCCTGTACGTGCGGCCAGTACGGTTCGACGGCCGCCCGGTGGTAGCCGCGCAGCGCGACGGCGAGGCGGGCCAGCGGCTCGCCCCGCCCGCCCGCCAGGGGCTCCAGGCGCTGATGCGTGGACGCCGCACTGCTGCTCGCCGGCGTACGGTCCGGGCGGTGGGAGACGGCGAGCAGGGCCAGTTCGGCGCGCAGCCGCTCGGGGGCGGTGCCGCGCACCGCCTCGATGCCCGTCTCGATGCCCCTGGCTCCCTCGCGGGGCGTCAGGAAATCGGGAAAATAACCCCTGTTCGGTATGAGGGATGCCAGCAGCCGTGTTTCACCGTTCAACCGAGTCCGTGATTCCCGGCGCCATTCTCCGAACACCTTGGCACCGCGCCGGTCCCGCAATCTGTGAAAACTGAGCACCGTTTCCCATAACGCGTCCGGCCGGTCGGACAGCCGAATCCTCGACAGGTCAACACCGGAGAAATGAACACGTAGCACCGAAGCCCCATCTGTTGCATCCGCAATCGCCCCCCGCAGCCGAGTATGCACGCCATCACACGCCGTTACCACGGCCTTTCGGCCACAGTTGAAACGCATCGCGCGAAACCTGTGCCGAACGAAATGCTGTCCTCGTCGGGCACGACACCGGAGTCACCGGAAAGGTTCAGCGAAGGCCGTGGGGGGCTTTGCTGGGTCTGGCGGCGGTCGGCGAAGGTAGCGGCTCAGTGTCCGACGAGGTATCAGGATGTGGTCGCCGGGTGGGGATCCGGCGACCGCATCCTGCCTCGTTCCGGGAAAAGTGGCGGAATTCAACTGCTGCCGCCGCGTTGTTCAAACGCGTACAGCTGAGCTCCCCGGCTAATCCCGAGGTCATTTGCCGCCCCATGAACGCACACGTTCGCACACATCGGCAACGCCTCGGCCGGCCGCCGGCGGGTGTGCCCCAGGGGTGTCACAGGGGGCCGCCGGGCTCCGGTGAGGGGTCAGGAAGGCTCCGCCAGGTCTTCGACGGCCTCCGGCAGGGTCCGCAGCGTGGTGATCGTGCGGGTCAGCCGGAGCACCGCGTCGTCGGCCTGCCGACGGGTCAGCGCGCGGCCCCCCGCCTCGTCGCGCGCCCGTTCCGACAGGCGCCGCACCGAGTCGGCGACCGCGGTCGCGTCGCCGAGGAGCCGCCGCAGACGTTCCTCCAGGTCGTACGCCGAATCCGCCAGGGTTGCCGCGCTCGCGCCCGCACCACCGGCCGGCTCCACGGCATCCGCGTCCGCGCTCCCGGCCGGGGCGGTCACCGCCGTCGCCGACGGGGCGGTCGGGTTCGGCGTCGGCCACAGGGCCGGCGCGGCCGGGACCGCGCTCGGAGCGGAGGCGGCGCTCGCGGCGGGAGCTACGGAAGTGGCGGGAGCGGCGGAAGCCCAGTTGCCGCCGCGCGGCGGGGGGACCGCGTGCTTCCGCGGCCGCATCCCGGTCTCCTTGGGGAAGTTCAGGTCGAACCAGAGCGGAGTCATCCTCTCGTTCGGCAGCACCGTCCCCGAGCCGCTGACCCGCCACGGCGGCCGGTCGCCCTCGTCCATCGCGGCGGCGAGCTCCCGCAGCAGCCCGACGGCCATGCGCCTGCTCCTCTCGTGGCGCAGCGCCTGGAGGCAGTTGGTGACCGACCGCCGCACCCTGCTGACCTTCTCGCCCGCGTCGTTCAGGGCCTGCTGGCCGGCGAGCGATCCCCGGTCCGCGTCGATGATGTCGAAGGCGGCCAGCCAGTGCGCGGCCCGGTAGGTGACGAGTTCGTCGAAGGCGGCGTCATCGCTGTCCGCGGCCGCCAGCAGTTCGCCCAGTGGGCGGCCGGAGAGATCGAACCCGTCACGCGCCTTGGTGGTGAAGATCTCTCCGATGCGTGGGTTCCAGGGCTCGGGATAGCTCTCGGAGGTGAGGGCGGACCAGGTGCGGGCCCGCTGGTTGATCTCGGGCCCCTTGAGCTGGGACGGCGGGGACTCGCTGAGCACCCGGCGCAGCAGCAGGCGCTTGCGCTGGTCCTTGGGGAACAGTTCGTCCAGCAGCCGCATGGAGCGCAGATCCCGGAGCTCGGAGACCGACATGCCCGCGGAGGCGCCCGGCAGGTCCCGGACGGGCGCCAGGCCGGACAGCACCTCCGCCGTCCTCTCGTCGAGCACGCCCTGCGCCACGTACATGCCCAGTACGCTCCGGCCCAGCGCCCGGGAGCGGTCGTTGGCGTCGAATTCCAGCGGCGGGTGGACGTGGTCGCGCCTGTTGCTCATCTGCACGATCCGGTAGAGCCGCTGCGGTGTTTCCGTTCCGATCACCAAATGCGCGTCGACCACGGCGACGGACGCCGCTCTCCGCGCCCGGGAAGCGTTCTGCGGATGCTCGTCCTCGGGCGCCTGGGCATGCTCCTTGTTGAGGATTTCCGAGAACTCGGCGAGCCAGCGGCCGGGTTCCAGAACAACATCCTTCCCACTGCGCCCAAGTTTCGCAGCCGGAACACCGGTGAGCACGTCGGTGGAAGTCAGTCCGAAGATCTCATGCCGCTTCTGCGTCCGGTTGTTTCCCCGTACGGCCATCCATCCCCAGTATTCGGCCGGGTGCAGTGGATTGCCGTCCTCGTCGACTTCCGGCTTCTCCTCCAGCCGCACCATTTGCGGAACGTACATTCCCGGTTCCTGTTGCCCGTTGAGAACGAGATCTTCCAGCAGGTCGTACGGACGGACTTTGTCGCGCTTGCGCAACTCGTCGGAGGTCTCCTCGACATTGATGACGAGCGACTGCCGGTTCCACGCGGAACTCTCCAGGGCGGCGAAGATCTTCCCCTGGCCGTGACCGTCGGACCCCCGCCACGGGCGCACGGGGGTCAGCGACTTCTTGGTCTCGCGGTCGACCGTCGGGTCGGCCGGGGTGCGCCAGATCGAACTGATCCGTTCGTTGTGCCCCCAGACGACTCCCCCGGCGCCGTGCATGCGTACGACGGCGATGACCATGTCGCCCGCCTCCGTCCGCACGCGACGCACGGCACCGCCCTTGAGGGTGCGCACACCCTGGGCGTCGGGTTCACTCAGGGTCAGCTCTGGATCGACGATGAACGGAGCGACGTTCTCCAGTGCGGCGAGAGGGACGTTGACTCCCGGCGTAGCCAACACCGCCTGCGCCCACGCCTTCTGCCGCTCCGCGGAAACCGGCAACGGAAATGGCCCGTCGACATGCAACTCGCCCATATTGACACCTCATACGATCATTCTTGATCACGGAACACGTCGACAAGCCACTTGACGAGACTTTGCAGCGGCCAGATTCTCTTCCGCGCCGTTCTGCACAGAATTTCGCCATAGGGACGCACTCCGGTCGGCGCCGACACTCAACGTTCGACGTTCGACGTTCGACGTTCGACGTTCGACGTTCGACGTTCGACGTTCGACGTTCGACGTTCGACGTTCGACGTTCGACGTTCGACGTTCGACCAAGGGTGCTTTGTTAACGGGCACCAGCATGGTCATCACACTGCCCCTCCGCCAGCGCGCGACGGAAAGTGACCGCGAATGATCAACGCGGGCTAGCAGAAGTCGATTTCGCCGTCATGCCGCAGCTATTACGCGCATGTCACGGCGCATTGTGTGCGCTTAGGAAAAACAACAACCCGAGCGACGCACGCCTGAGAAACGAAAAAGAGGGCGGCACCCTCTCGCGAAGGTGCCGCCCTCTTCGGGGCGCCGGAGCCGCCGTCGAACCCCCCGACCGGGGTTGACTAATGGCGGCTCCGGTGATATGGGACCGCTTCTCAGCGGCTGTCGGAGCCCGTGGACTGCGCCGCGGCGCGGCCCGCCTCCAGACGCGCGACCGGGATCCGGAAGGGCGAGCAGGACACGTAGTCCAGGCCGACCTCGTGGAAGAAGTGCACCGACTCCGGGTCGCCGCCGTGCTCGCCGCAGACGCCGAGCTTCAGGTCGGGGCGCGTGGCGCGGCCCGCCTCGACGGCGGAGCGCACGAGCGCGCCGACGCCGTCCCGGTCGATCGTCTCGAACGGGGAGACCCCGAAGATGCCCTTCTCCAGGTACGCCGTGAAGAAGCTCGCCTCGACGTCGTCGCGGGAGAAGCCCCACACGGTCTGGGTGAGGTCGTTCGTGCCGAAGGAGAAGAACTGCGCGGCCTCGGCGATCTGGCCGGCGGTCAGGGCGGCGCGCGGCAGCTCGATCATCGTGCCGATGGTCAGCTTGAGGTTCGTGCCGGTCGCGGCCTCGACCTCCGCGATGACCTGGTCGGCCTCCTCGCGGACGATCTCCAGCTCCTGGACGGTGCCGACGAGCGGGATCATGATCTCCGCACGCGGGTCGCCCTTGGCGTTCTTGCGGTGCGCCGCCGCCTCGGCGATGGCGCGGACCTGCATCGCGAACAGACCCGGGATGACGAGGCCCAGACGTACACCGCGCAGACCCAGCATCGGGTTCTGCTCGTGCAGCTTGTGCACGGCCTGGAGCAGGCGCAGGTCGTTCTCGTTGTGGTCCTTGCGGGACTCGGCGAGGGCGACGCGCACCGACAGCTCGGTGATGTCGGGGAGGAACTCGTGCAGCGGCGGGTCGAGCAGCCGCACGGTCACCGGCAGCCCGTCCATCGACTCGAACAGCTCGATGAAGTCGGCCTTCTGGAGCGGCAGCAGCGCGCCGAGCGCCTGCTCGCGCTCGTCGTCCGTGTCGGCCAGGATCAGCCGCTCGACGAGCTCGCGGCGCTCGCCGAGGAACATGTGCTCCGTGCGGCACAGGCCGATGCCCTGGGCGCCGAAGCGGCGGGCCCGCGCGGCGTCCTCGGCGTTGTCCGCGTTGGCGCGCACGCGCAGGCGGCGGACCCGGTCGGCGTACGCCATGATCCGGTGCACGGCGGCGACCAGTTCGTCGGCGTCGTCGGCGCCCGCGTGCATGCGGCCCTCGAAGTACTCGACGACCGGGGACGGTACGACGGGTACCTCACCGAGGTAGACCTTGCCGGTGGAGCCGTCGATGGAGACGACGTCGCCCTCCTCGACGACGATCCCGCCGGGGGCCGTCAGCCGGCGGCGCTTGGTGTCGACCTCGATCTCCTCGGCGCCGCAGACACAGGTCTTGCCCATGCCGCGCGCCACGACGGCGGCGTGCGAGGTCTTGCCGCCGCGCGAGGTCAGGATGCCCTCGGCGGCGATCATGCCGTCGAGGTCGTCGGGGTTCGTCTCGCGGCGGATGAGGATGACCTTCTCGCCGGAGCGCGACCACTTGACGGCCGTGTACGAGTCGAAGACCGCCTTGCCGACCGCCGCGCCCGGGGAGGCGGCGATGCCGCGGCCGAGCTTCTCGGTCTTCGCGTCCTCGTCGAAGCGCGGGAACATCAGCTGCGCGAGCTGCGCGCCGTTGACGCGCTGGAGCGCCTCCGCCTCGTCGATGAGCCCCTGGTCGACGAGCTGCGTGGCGATGCGGAACGCGGCGCCCGCGGTGCGCTTGCCGACGCGGGTCTGGAGCATCCAGAGCTGGCCGCGCTCGATCGTGAACTCGATGTCGCAGAGATCCTTGTAGTGGGTCTCCAGCGTCTCCATGATCTGCATCAGCTGGTCGTACGACGCCTTGTCGATGTTCTCGAGGTCGGCGAGCGGCACGGTGTTGCGGATACCGGCGACGACGTCCTCGCCCTGCGCGTTCTGCAGGTAGTCGCCGTAGACGCCCTGGTGGCCGCTGGCGGGGTCGCGGGTGAAGGCGACGCCGGTGCCGGAGTCGGGGCCGAGGTTGCCGAAGACCATGGAACAGATGTTGACGGCCGTGCCCAGGTCGCCGGGGATGCGCTCCTGGCGGCGGTACAGCTTCGCGCGGTCGGTGTTCCACGAGTCGAAGACCGCGTTTATGGCGAGGTCCATCTGCTCGCGCGGGTCCTGCGGGAAGTCGCGTCCGGCCTCGTCGGAGACGATCTTCTTGAACTTGCGGACCAGCTTCTTGAGGTCGGCCGCCTCCAGGTCGGTGTCGACCGCGACCTTCTTGGCGTGCTTGGCCTGCTCCAGCGCCTCTTCGAAGAGTTCGCCGTCGACGCCGAGGACCGTCTTGCCGAACATCTGGATGAGGCGCCGGTAGGAGTCCCACGCGAAGCGCTCGTCGCCGGACTGCTTGGCGAGGCCGGTGACCGACTTGTCGGAGAGCCCGATGTTCAGGACGGTGTCCATCATGCCGGGCATCGAGAACTTGGCGCCCGAGCGGACGGAGACGAGCAGGGGGTTGTCGGCCTGGCCGAGCCTCTTGCCCATCTTCTGCTCCAGGGCGTCGAGGTGCGCGCTGACCTCGGCCCGCAGGGCCTCCGGCGCCTCGCCGCTGTCGAGGTAGACCTTGCACGCCTCGGTGGTGATCGTGAAGCCCGGAGGGACGGGCAGCCCGAGGTTGGTCATCTCGGCGAGGTTGGCACCCTTGCCGCCCAGCAGGTCCTTGAGGTTCCTGTTGCCTTCGGTGAAGTCATAAACGAACTTCTGACCCTCCGGCGCGGTGGCTACCTGGGGTTCTTTGTTTTCCGACACGGGTCTCGACTCCTCGAGGACGCGGTGGCTGCCCTGACGGCCAGGAACATACCCAGATCGAAGGTGCCTGGGTACGTCCACCTGACTGTCATGCGGCCTTAACCACTCGTCCGCCAGCAGATCGAAAGTGGTCAACAGCTTCGGACCCGCCAAACCATTCATTCAAGTATTCAACTCATCACTACGCACCGCGACGGTTCCCGCGAGTCTGATCACCGGAGAGTGAGGGATGGTTTGATCGATCAAAACAAATAAAGGTGGCACCCAGTGCCACCTTTTGAGAGGTGCAACCCCGCCCGATGCGCTCATCTGAGCAATGACCGCATCAGGCGTGGCGAGGATCACTTCTCAGATGAGACCCTACCGAGACCGGAATCTCAGCCCCCGGACGTGTCCAGCTCCGCTTCCGCACTCACGGCGGAGCAGTCGTACGGGTCCTTCAGCCAGCCGTCCGGCAGGACAACCCGCCCATTGCCGGACGAACGACCCCGGGGCCCGTCCGCCCCGACCGGCCACGGCTGGTCCAGATCGAGCTCGCTCAAGTGAGCGTCCATTTCGTCCAGGGATGAGGAGATAGCAAGCTTCTTCCGCATCTCCGAACCCACGGAGAACCCCTTCAGGTACCAGGCGACGTGCTTACGGAAGTCAATGACCCCGCGTGCCTCGTCCCCGATCCACTCCCCGAGCAGCTGCGCGTGCCTGCGCATCACCGCGGCGACCTCCCGCAGCGTCGGGGCGGCGTACGCGCCCGTGCCCTCGAAGCCCGCCACCAGGTCGCCGAACAGCCACGGCCGCCCCAGGCACCCGCGCCCGACGACCACACCGTCGCAGCCGGTCTCGCCCATCATCCGCAGCGCGTCGTCGGCGGACCAGATGTCGCCGTTGCCGAGGACCGGGATCTCCGGGACGTGCTCCTTGAGGCGCGCGATGGCGTCCCAGTCGGCCGTCCCGCCGTAGTGCTCCGCCGCCGTCCGCCCGTGCAGGGCGATGGCCGTGACGCCCTCCTGCACCGCTATCCGTCCGGCGTCGAGGTAGGTGAGGTGGTCGTCGTCGATGCCCTTGCGCATCTTCATCGTCACCGGCAGCTCGCCCGCGTTGGACACGGCCTCGTTCAGGATGGCCCGCAGCAGCGGCCGCTTGTACGGGAGCGCCGAGCCGCCGCCCTTGCGCGTCACCTTGGGCACCGGGCAGCCGAAGTTCAGGTCGATGTGATCGGCCAGGTCCTCGTCCACGATCATGCGGACCGCCTTGCCGACCGTGACGGGATCCACGCCGTACAGCTGAATCGAGCGCGGTGTCTCCGTCGCGTCGAAGTGGACGAGCTGCATCGTCTTCTCGTTGCGCTCGACCAGCGCCCTCGTCGTGATCATCTCGCTGACGAACAGCCCCTTCCCGCCGGAGAACTCGCGGCACAGGGTGCGGAACGGGGCGTTGGTGATGCCGGCCATGGGCGCGAGCACCACCGGCGGCTGCACGGAGTGCGGGCCGATGGAGAGCATGGGGAGCGCGGTGGTCATGGCCCCATTGTCCCGTACGGCGGGAGTCGTTAGTGAGCCGTACTATCCGCGTATGCCCGAGCTCGGTCACCGGCGGCGGTTGCTGGTGCTGGCGATCTGCTGCATGAGCCTGCTGATCGTGAGCCTCGACAACACCGCACTGAACGTCGCCCTGCCCTCCATGCGCGCGGAACTCGGCGCCACGGTCGCCGGGATGCAGTGGGTGGTCGACGCGTACACACTCGTCCTCGCCTCGCTGCTGATGCTCGCCGGCTCCACCGCCGACCGCGTCGGGCGGCGCAGGGTCTTCCAGGCCGGTCTGGTGCTGTTCACGCTCGGCTCGCTGCTCTGCTCGCTCGCCCCGAGCCTGGGCGCGCTCGTCGCGTTCCGCATGGTCCAGGCCGTCGGCGGCTCGATGCTCAACCCGGTCGCCATGTCGATCATCACCAACACCTTCACCGAGCCGCGCGACCGGGCCCGCGCGATCGGCGTCTGGGGCGGTGTGGTCGGGATCTCCATGGCCGCGGGACCGCTGATCGGGGGCCTGCTGGTGGACGCCGTGGGCTGGCGGGCGATCTTCTGGGTCAACCTGCCGGTGGGACTCGCCGCACTGCTGCTGACGGCCCGCTACGTGCCCGAGTCGCGCGCCCCGAAGCCGCGCCGCGCGGACCCGGTGGGACAGCTGCTCGTCATCGCGCTCCTCGGCCCGCTCACGTACGCGATCATCGAGGCGCCCGTGGCGGGCTGGACCTCGCCGCCGATCCTGCTGTGCGCGGGCACGGCCGCGACGGCCCTTGTGGGCCTGCTCGTGTACGAACCGAGGCGGGCGGAGCCACTGATCGACCTGCGGTTCTTCCGCAGCGCGCCCTTCAGCGGGGCCACGGTGATCGCGGTGTGCGCGTTCGCGGCGCTCGGCGGGTTCCTCTTCGTGAACACGCTGTACCTCCAGGACGTGCGCGGGTTCTCCGCCCTGCACGCCGGGCTCTACATGCTGCCGATGGCGGGGCTGACCCTGGTCTGCGCCCCGCTCTCCGGACGCCTCGTCGGCAGCCGCGGCCCGCGGCTGCCGCTGCTGGTCGCCGGCGTCACGATGGCGGCGAGCGGCGTCCTGTTCGCGGCCTTCGAGGCGGAGACGTCCACGCCCCTGCTGTTCACCGGGTACGTGCTCTTCGGCCTCGGCTTCGGCATGGTGAACGCGCCGATCACCAACACCGCCGTGTCCGGCATGCCGCGCGCCCAGGCCGGCGTGGCCGCCGCCGTCGCCTCCACCAGCAGGCAGGTCGGCCAGACGCTGGGCGTCGCCGTCATCGGCGCGGTGCTCGCCGCCGGGGTGCACGGGCGCCCGTACGAAGCCGCCTTCGTCGCGGCGAGCGGGCCGGCCTGGTGGATCATCGCCGGCTGCGGACTGTGCGTACTGCTGGTGGGGGCGCTCACCAGTGGCCCCTGGGCCCTGCGGACGGCCGCCCGGGCGGCCGAGCGGCTGGCGGACTCCCCGGCGGGCCGGCAGGCGGGCGCGGTGCGCTGAGGCCGGACGAGCCGAGTCACCGACCGCCCGCCGACCCCGGAAGGACCCGTGGGCCCGGACCGCTGTGTGCGGTCCGGGCCCACGGGCCACTGCTCTGTGCCGCGGTACGTGCCGCTGACGTCAGCTCTGCGCGTCCTGGGCGTCCTGCGTGTCCTCGGCGGCAGCCTCGTCGCCCTCGGCGCCGCCCGTGCGCTCACGCATCTTGCGCAGCAGTTCCTGCTTGTGGTCGGACGCCAGCCTGCGGTCGGCGTTGCGCGTGGGGCCGTTGTCCGCGACCTCGGCGCGGGACATCCGCTTGCGCTGGCCGCCTACGCCGAGAAGGTTGTTGCGGCTCTTTGCCACGGGGTTCTCCCGATGTGGTGAGAAGTGATCTGCGGATTCGTCTGGTGGGGGGCGGACGTGGGATCCGCCGCGCGCTCACTCGTAGATCTGGAAGAACATGCATGCGACACTACCCGGCCCCGGGACCGCCGGGCACCAGGTTTTCCGGCCGGACCGCCGTGGCGGCACGGCCCCGCGCCCGCGTGCGCGGCGCCCGAAGGCCCCGGCTCCGCTGGGCGGAACCGGGGCCTTCGGAACGTACGAGCGGGTCAGCAGCCGAGGAGGCGGCCGCCCAGGTACGACTGGATCTGGTCCAGCGAGACGCGCTCCTGCTTCATGGTGTCGCGCTCGCGCACCGTCACCGCGTTGTCGTCGAGGGTGTCGAAGTCGACGGTCACGCAGAACGGGGTACCGATCTCGTCCTGACGGCGGTAGCGGCGGCCGATGGCGCCCGCGTCGTCGAACTCGATGTTCCAGTTCTTGCGCAGGTCCGTCGCCAGGCCCTTGGCCTTCGGCGACAGCTGCGGGTTGCGGGACAGCGGCAGCACCGCGACCTTGACCGGCGCGAGGCGCGGGTCGAGGCGCATGACGGTGCGCTTCTCCATGACGCCCTTGGCGTTGGGCGCCTCGTCCTCGTTGTACGCGTCCAGCATGAAGGCGAGCATGGCGCGGTTCACGCCGGCCGCCGGCTCGATGACGTACGGGGTGTAGCGCTCGCCGGCCTCCTGGTCGAAGAACGACAGGTCCTGGCCCGACGCCTTGGAGTGCGCCTTGAGGTCGAAGTCCGTGCGGTTGGCCACGCCCTCCAGCTCGGAGAACTCGCTGCCGCCGAAGTTGAAGCGGTACTCGATGTCCGCCGTGCGCTTCGAGTAGTGCGAGAGCTTCTCCGCCGGGTGCTCGAACCAGCGCATGTTCTCCTCACGGAGACCAAGCTCGCGGTACCAGCTCCAGCGCTGCTCCATCCAGTATTCCTGCCACTGCTCGTCCTCGCCCGGCTTGACGAAGAACTCCATCTCCATCTGCTCGAACTCGCGCGTGCGGAAGATGAAGTTGCCCGGAGTGATCTCGTTCCGGAAGGACTTGCCCATCTGCGCGATGCCGAACGGCGGCTTCTTGCGCGAAGTCTGCTGCACCTGGGCGAAGTTGGTGAAGATGCCCTGCGCGGTCTCGGGACGCAGGAAGGCGCGGGAGCCGGTGTCCTGGGTCGGGCCGAGGTGCGTCTCCAGCATGCCGGAGAACTGCTTGGGCTCGGTGAACTGGCCCTTGGTTCCGCAGTTCGGGCAGTTGACGTCGGCAAGGCCGTTCTCGGGGGCACGGCCGTTGTGCTTGGCCTCGTACGCCTCGATCAGGTGGTCCGCGCGGTGGCGCTTGTGGCACGCGGTGCACTCGGTGAGCGGGTCGGAGAACGTCGCGACGTGACCGGACGCCTCCCACACCTCGGGGGCCAGGATCACCGAGGAGTCGAGACCGACGACGTCCTCGCGCGCGATGACCATGGAGCGCCACCACTGGCGCTTGATGTTCTCCTTGAGCTCGACACCCAGCGGTCCGTAGTCCCAGGCGGCCCGGGAGCCGCCGTAGATCTCACTGCACGGGTAGACGAAGCCACGGCGCTTGCTCAGGCTGACGATGGTGTCGATCTTGTCGGCGGCCACGGTGCTCTCTTCATTACGACGACGACGAACGCGAATGATTCAGATTACCGGCGCTCGTACCCCCCGGATCAAATCGGTACCGGGGTAAGGGACGCGACCGGTCCCCGGGCTCACGTCACACCGACCATTATTGACAATCGTTTCCAATTTTGTTGAAAATGGGAGTCATGAACGTACGACGCCGCCTCATACCCACCGCCGCTGCCGCCGGAGCCGTCGCGCTCGGCCTCACGGCCGTCACCGCCTGCGGTTCCTCCGCCGGAACCGCCGCGAAGAACGGCGACGGCAAGCTCGACGTGGTGACGTCGTTCTACCCGCTCCAGTATCTGGCGGAGGAGATAGGCGGCGACCACGTCGCCGTATCGACCCTCACGAAGCCCGGCGTGGAGCCGCACGACCTGGAGCTCAGCCCGAAGCAGACCGCCGGACTCGGCGAAGCGGGCGTCATCTTCTACCTCAAGGGCCTCCAGCCCGCCGTCGACGAGGCGGTCGCGCAGTCCGGTGTGGAGAACACCGTCGACGCCGCCGGCCTCACCCACCTCGAAGAGCACAGCACCGAGACCGGCCCCGACGAGCACGCCGGCGAAGAGCACACGGACGAGCACGCCGGCGAGGAGCACGCCGAAGAAGAGGGCCACGACCACTCCGAGGCGGGCGGCGACCCGCACGTCTGGCTGGACCCCGTGAAGTACTCCGAGGTCGCCGAGGGCGTCGGCAAGGCGCTGGAGAAGGCCGACCCGGACAACGCCGCCGCGTACAAGAAGAACACCGCGGCCCTGGTCGGCAAGCTCGACGGCCTGCACGAGAAGTTCGAGAAGGGCCTGAAGAACACCGACACCCGGACGTTCATCACGACCCACGCGGCCTTCGGCTACCTCGCCGAGCGCTACGACCTCAAGCAGGAGGGCATCAGCGGCCTCGACCCCGACTCCGAGCCCAGCCTCTCCCGCATGAAGGACCTCCAGAAGACCGCCAAGGAGGACAAGGTCACCACGGTCTTCTTCGAGACGCTCGTCAGCGACAAGACGGCCAAGACCCTGGCGGGCGACACCGGCCTGCGCACCGACGTCCTGGACCCGCTGGAGGGAATCACGGACAAGTCCAAGGGCGCTGACTACATCGAGGTCATGGAGTCCAACCTCGCCGCGCTGGAGAAGGCCCTCGGCGCGAAGTGAAGCAGATCACCCCGGCACCATCGGAGGCGCGAGCCATGAAGTCTGAGCCACAGCAGCCCGTCATATCCCTGCGCGGCGCCACGGCCACCCTCGGCTCGCGCCCCGTGCTGCGCGGCGTCGACCTCGCCGTGCACCGGGGCGAGGTCGTGTCGCTGCTGGGCGCGAACGGCTCGGGCAAGTCGACGGCGGTGCGTTCCGTCATCGGCCAGGTGCCCCTCACCGGCGGCTCCGTGGAGCTCTTCGGTACCCCGCTGCGCCGCTTCCGCTCCTGGTCCCGCGTCGGGTACGTACCGCAGCGCACCACGGCCGCCGGCGGCGTTCCCGCCACCGTGCACGAGGTGGTCTCCTCCGGCCGTCTCTCCCGTGCGAAGCTGCGGTGGCCCACCAGGGCCGACCGCGCCGCCGTGCACCGCGCCATCGAACTCGTGGGCCTCGCGGACCGTGCCAAGGACTCCGTGAACGCCCTGTCCGGCGGCCAGCACCAGCGCGTGCTCATCGCGCGGGCGCTCGCCTCGGAGCCGGAGCTGCTGATCATGGACGAGCCGATGGCGGGCGTGGACCTCGCCAGCCAGGACATCCTCGCCGCGACCCTGCGCGAGCAGGTCGTCGCCGGTACGACCGTCCTGCTCGTCCTGCACGAACTGGGCGCACTGGAGCCACTGATCGACCGCGCGGTGGTCCTGCGCGACGGCTGCGTCACCCATGACGGGCCGCCCCCGGAGTCGCTGGGGCAGCACGCGCTGCCCGGCCACGACCACGTACACCCGCACTCGGACTCCGAGCGCGTCCGGACGGGACTGCTGACCTGATCATGGAAATCCTCGAAACAGCCTTCATGCAGCGGGCCCTGCTCGCCGCCGTCCTCGTCGGCATCACCGCCCCCGCCGTCGGCATCTACCTCGTACAGCGCCGCCAGGCCCTGATGGGCGACGGCATCGGCCACGTCGCCATGACCGGTGTCGGCCTCGGCTTCCTGCTGAGCGCCAACCCGGTGTGGATGGCCGCGCTCGTCTCGATCGCCGGCGCCGTCGCGATGGAACTGATCCGCTGGTACGGCCGCATGCGCGGCGACATGGCGCTGGCCATGCTGTTCTACGGCGGCATGGCGGGCGGCGTCCTGCTGATCAACCTCGCGCCGAACGGCTCGAACTCGAACCTGACCTCGTACCTCTTCGGCTCGCTGTCGACCGTCTCGGACGCGGACGTGGTCGCGATCTGCCTGCTGGCCGCCTTTGTGATGCTCGTCACGGTCGGTCTGCGGCGTCATCTCTTCGCGGTCAGCCAGGACGAGGAGTTCGCCCGCGTGACCGGTCTGCCGGTGCGCGCCCTGAACCTGCTGATCGCCGCCACCGCGGCGGTCACCGTCACCGTCGCGATGCGCGTCGTCGGACTCCTGCTGGTCAGCGCGCTGATGGTGGTGCCGGTGGCGGCGGCGCAGCAGATCACGCGGTCCTTCAAGGTCACGTTCGTCCTGGCCGTGGCCATCGGCACGGCCGTGACGCTGGCGGGCACGGTGACCTCGTACGAGTACGAGGTGCCGCCGGGCGCGACCATCGTCCTGCTCGCCATCGGCGTCTTCTTCCTGCTCACCGCGCTGGCGGCCCCGCTCGCCCGGCGCCGGGCCCGGGCCGTGGGCGGGGCGGAGGCCACCACGGCGGCCGCCTGTAGCGTGGAGGCGGACGGACTGCCGGACGGCTTCCGCCCCACCAACGGCGCCAAGGTCTGACCCGGCGGCCGGCGGCGACCTGGCAGAATGGCCCGGCATACGTACGGGCGACCAGAGGAGGCACCTGTGACCACTGCGGGAACCCCATCCCCGGTGCGTGGCCGGTCCACCCGGCAGCGGGCCGCCGTCGCGGCCGCGCTCGACGAGGTGGACGAGTTCCGCAGCGCGCAGGAGCTTCACGACATGCTCAAGCACCGGGGCGACTCGGTGGGGCTGACGACGGTCTACCGCACCCTTCAGTCACTCGCCGACGCCGGCGAGGTGGACGTGCTGCGCACCAGCGAGGGCGAGGCGGTGTACCGGCGCTGCTCCAGCGGTGAGCACCACCACCACCTGGTGTGCCGGGTGTGCGGCAAGGCCGTCGAGGTCGAGGGCCCGGCGGTCGAGAAGTGGGCGGAGGCCATCGCGGCCCAGCACGGGTACGTGAACGTGGCCCACACCGTGGAGATCTTCGGCACGTGCGTGGAGTGCGCCGCGAAGGTCTGAGACGTACGTGGGCGGGCCCGCGACCGGAAGTGTCCGGTCGCGGGCCCGCTCTCGTGCGCGCGTGCGCGTCCCGGGCCCTCAGAGCCGGCGCAGGTTGCGGTCGAGGACCGCGAGCAGCCGCTCCGCGCCGGCCGGGTCGCCGAGTCCTCGCTTGGGCAGGACCTCCACGCCCGCGGCGCCCGGGTCGGCGGCGAGCAGGACGACGTGGTCGCGGGTCTCCCGGTAGCCCCGGAAGAACGACCAGCGCATGGTCGCGGTGACGTACGCGCTGGCGGCCGACACGCCCGCGTCGGTGACCGTCGTACGGTATTCGCCCTGCCACGCCAGCGTGCGCAGCACCTGCCGGGCCTGGAGGCGCGGGACCGACCAGACGAACAGGGCGACCGGCCCGAACACGAGGACGTTCATCGCCCCGGCGCCGGCCGGTCTCACGGTCAGCAGCAGGCCGAGCCCCGCTGCCAGCGCGACGAGCGCCCACCGGAGCGCGTCGAGCCGCCGGACGCGGTCGCGCACCCGGATGCCCGCCGCGATGTCGCCGCGCGTCGGCCGGTAGGTCAGCTCGACGCTCCCGGCGGCCTGGACCGTGTCCCGCCCCTGATCATTCATGGGGCGGGATCCTAGCCACGCCGTCCGGGCGGGCGGGCACCGCCCTACATGCTGCCGGCGGCGAGCTGTTCCTCGTTGGGGACGGCTCCGCCGAAGCGGCGGTCGCGGGAGGCGTACTCGACGCAGGCGCGCCACAGGTCGCGGCGGTCGAAGTCGGGCCACAGGACGTCCTGGAAGACCATCTCGGCGTACGCGCTCTGCCAGATCAGGTAGTTGGAGGTGCGCTGCTCGCCGCTGGGGCGCACGAACAGGTCCACATCCGGCATGTCCGGGTAGTACATGTACTTGGCGAAGGTCTTCTCGTTGACCTTCGACGGGTCGAGCCTGCCCTCCGCGACGTCACGCGCGATCGCCTGCGCCGCGTCCGCGATCTCGGCACGCCCGCCGTAGTTGACGCAGAAGTAGAGCGTCATGGCGTCGTTGTCCTTGGTCTGCTCCTGCGCGACCTGGAGCTCCTGGACGACGGACTTCCACATCTTCGGCATGCGGCCGGTCCACCGGATGCGGATGCCGAGCTCGTCCATCTCGTCGCGGCGGCGGCGGATGACGTCCCGGTTGAAGTTCATCAGGAAGCGCACCTCCTCGGGCGAGCGCTTCCAGTTCTCGGTGGAGAAGGCGTACAGGGAGAGGTTCTTGACGCCCATCTCGAGGCAGCCCTTGAGCACGTCGAGCACGACGCCCTCGCCGACCTTGTGGCCCTCGGTGCGCGGCAGCCCGCGCTCCTTGGCCCAGCGGCCGTTGCCGTCCATGACGATCGCCACATGCTCCGGAACCAGCTCGCCGGGGATCTTCGGCGGCCGCGCACCGGACGGGTGCGGTTCCGGCGTCTTGTACTCGCGCCGGTTACGGCCCAGAATCCCGCGTCGTGCCATGAGTTTGCCTCTCCCTCGATTCACTTTTCCACATACCGCAGGGAGCGCAGCCCGCGCTCCAGGTGCCAGTGCAGATAGGCCGACACCAGTCCGCTGCCCTCCCGGACGTGCCGCGCCTCGCATCGGTCCGCCGTCTCCCAGTCCCCCGTCAGCAGCGCGCTGAGCAGTCCGACGGCCTCCGCCGAGGGTACGACGCTTCCGGGCACCCGGCAGTCGCCGCAGACGACCCCGCCGGCGGCGACGGAGAAGAACCGGTTCGGCCCGTGCAGCCCGCACCGCGCGCAGTCGTCGAAGCTCGGCGCGTACCCGTTGACGGCCAGCGAGCGCAGCAGGAAGGCGTCGAGGATGAGGTGGGGGGCGTGTTCGCCGCGGGCGAGCGTGCGCAGGCCGCCGACGAGCAGCAGGTACTGCTGCACGGCCGGTTCGCCCTCGTGGTCGGTGAACCGCTCGGCGGTCTCCAGCATCGCCGTGCCGGCGGTGTAGCGGGCGTAGTCCGTGACGATCCCGCCGCCGTAGGGGGCGATCGTCTCGCTCTGCGTGCACAGCGGCAGGCCGCGCCCGACGAGTTCGCTGCCCCGCGAGAAGAACTGCACGTCGACGTGCGAGAAGGGCTCCAGGCGCGCGCCGAACTTCGACTTGGTCCGCCGTACGCCCCGCGCGACGGCCCGTACGCGGCCGTGACCGCGGGTGAGCAGCGTGATGATCCGGTCCGCCTCACCCAGCTTCTGGGTGCGCAGCACGATGCCGTCGTCGCGGAACAGGGTCATGCGACCATTCTCGCCCACCGGGTACCCATCAAGGAGACCTTTGGGTGGTCATAAGAACTGCTTATGGGGTCATAGGTGGGGGTCGCGTACCTGTCCCGGCATTTCGTTGCCTAGGGTGACGCACGAGACAGTTGTCGCCACCCGAAGGGAAATCCCCCCATGCCCCGCCCCCTGAGGGTCGCGATCGTGGGCGCCGGCCCCGCCGGAATCTACGCCGCCGACGCCCTGCTGAAGTCCGACGCCGCGACCGACCCCGGGGTCTCCATCGACCTCTTCGAGCGCATGCCGGCGCCCTTCGGCCTCATCCGGTACGGCGTCGCCCCGGACCACCCCCGCATCAAGGGCATCGTCACGGCGCTGCACCAGGTGCTGGACAAGCCGCAGATCCGGCTCTTCGGCAACGTCGACTACCCGTCGGACATCGGCCTGGACGACCTGCGCGCCTTCTACGACGCGGTGATCTTCTCCACCGGCGCGAGCGCCGACCGGGCCATGGACATACCCGGCATCGACCTCGACGGCTCGTACGGCGCTGCCGACTTCGTCTCCTGGTACGACGGGCACCCGGACGTGCCGCGCACCTGGCCGCTCGACGCGGAGAAGGTGGCCGTCCTCGGCGTCGGCAACGTGGCGCTCGACGTGGCCCGCATCCTCGCGAAGACCGCCGACGAGCTGCTCCCGACCGAGATCCCGCCGAACGTGTACGACGGCCTCGCCGCGAACAGGGCCCGCGAGATCCACGTCTTCGGGCGGCGCGGGCCGGCGCAGGCGAAGTTCAGCCCGATGGAACTGCGCGAGCTCGACCACTCCCCCACCATCGAGGTCGTCGTCAACCCCGAGGACATCGACTACGACGACGGCAGCATCGCCACCCGCCGCGCCAACAAGCAGGCGGACATGGTCGCCAAGACGCTGGAGAACTGGGCGATCCGCGACATGGGCGACCGCCCCCACAAGCTCTTCCTGCACTTCTTCGAGTCGCCCACCGAGGTCGTCGGCGAGGACGGCAAGGTCGTGGGTCTGCGTACGGAGCGCACGCGGCTCGACGGCACGGGCAACGTCACGGGCACGGGCGAGACCCGGACCTGGGACGTGCAGGCCGTCTACCGCGCGGTCGGCTACCTCTCCGACGAACTGCCCAAGCTGCCCTTCGACTTCGTCACCGGCACCGTCCCGCACGAGGGCGGCCGCGTGATCGAGGCGGGCGAACACGTCCCGTCGACGTACGTCACCGGGTGGATCAAGCGCGGCCCCGTCGGCCTCATCGGCCACACCAAGGGCGACGCCAACGAGACCGTGGCGAACCTGCTGGAGGACCACGGGGCGGGCCGCCTGCCGGCTCCCGCCGCGCCCGGGGAGGACGCCGTGGTGGACTTCCTCGCGGGCAAGGGCGTCGCCTACACGACGTGGGAGGGCTGGCACCGCCTCGACAGCGCGGAGCGCGCGCTCGGCGAGGCCGAGGGCCGCGAGCGCGTGAAGATCGTCGAGCGCGAGGCCATGCTGAAGGCGAGCGAGGCGCCGCAGGGCTGATCCGGGCGGACGGGCCCGGCCCGCCTCACGACGGGGTGCGCGCCGTCGACAGCAGCCGGGCCGTGTCCTCCGGGCGGATCAGCAGCGCGCCGCCGACGATCGCCAGCACCTCGCGCTCGGCGGCGCTGTACGGGCCGTCGGCGAGCGCGATCCGCGCGCCTTGGAGCAGGATCGATTCGCGGCCGGCGGACGCGAGGTGCGGGGCCAGCGGTTCGAGCGCCTCGTGCAGTTCGATGGCGAGCGCGGCGCCGCAGGGGTCGGCGGGGTCCGGAGCCCCCTCGTACGCCCCCAGAAGGCGTCCGGTGTCGGCCGCGAGGGCGTCGACGAGGGTGGTGAGCCGGTCCTCGGTGCAGTCGTCGAACCCGGCGGCCCGGACGGCCTGCACGGCGGTCACCCGGGCCGTACGGGAGGACGTGCCGCCGGCGGCGAGGACGGCGAGGGCCACGGTGTGGACGGCGTCGCGCAGCATCGCGGCGAGGCGGACGGTGGTGGGGTGGTCCAGCGCCTCGGTGCCGAAATGGCCCTGACAGGCCGCGCATTCGACGACCGGGCCGACGTCGCCCCGCGACAGGAGCGGGACGCCGAGCACGGTGAAGCGTCTGCGGCCCGTACGCCGCCGGTAGTTGCGGTCGCCGCCGCAGCCGGGGCAGAAGAAGTCACCGTCGCCGACGGTGTTCCATGCGGTGCGAATGCCCCATACACATCGTTTCTGCCCTCGGGTTTGCAGCACGTCGCACCTCCGTAACGCTCCGGCAACGCTGCCGTGTTGCCGTGATGTTAGCCACATCCGTGATGTCACGTCAGCACCCTCGCGGTGCCGGAGCCACGCGAAAGGCCGGGCGTGGCCGAAAATCGACCCGCCCGGCCTGTGCGCGGCGGAAGCCGGCAGCGTCAGCGCGTGGCCCTGTTCACGGCCGAGACGACGGCCTTCAGGGAGGCGCGCGTGGTGTTCGCGTCGATGCCGATGCCCCACAGCACCTTGCCGTCGATGGCGCATTCGATGTACGAGGCGGCCTGGGCGCTGGCGCCCTCGCTCATCGTGTGCTCCTGGTAGTCCAGCAGCCTGGCGTCCACGCCGACCGCTCCCAGCGCCTCGAAGAAGGCCGAGATCGGGCCATTGCCGGTGCCGGTCAGCACCGTGTCGACGCCGTCGACGACCGCCTCGACGGTCAGCGTGTCCTGGCCGTCCTTGTCGGTCGTGGTCTGGCCGGAGCGCAGCTGGATGCGTCCCCAGGCGTTCTCGGAGTTCGGCAGGTACTCGTCCTGGAAGACCGACCAGATCGCCTTCGGCGTGACCTCGCCGCCCTCGGCGTCCGTCTTGGCCTGGATGATCCGGGAGAACTCGATCTGCATGCGGCGCGGCAGGTCCAGCTTGTGGTCGTTCTTCAGGACGTACGCGATGCCGCCCTTGCCGGACTGCGAGTTGACCCGGATGACCGCCTCGTACGAACGGCCCACGTCCTTGGGGTCGATCGGCAGGTACGGCACGGCCCACTCGATGTCGTCGACCGTCTTGCCGGCGGCGGCCGCCTCGGCCTCCATGGCGTCGAAGCCCTTCTTGATGGCGTCCTGGTGGGAGCCGGAGAAGGCGGTGTAGACCAGGTCGCCCGCGTAGGGGTGGCGCGGGTGGACCTCCATCTGGTTGCAGTACTCGCTGGTGCGGCGGATGTCGTCGATCTGCGAGAAGTCGATCTGCGGGTCGACGCCCTGCGAGAACAGGTTCATGCCCAGGGTGACCAGGTCGACGTTGCCGGTGCGCTCGCCCTGCCCGAACAGGCAGCCCTCGATGCGGTCCGCGCCCGCCATGATCGCCAGCTCGGCGGCGGCGACGGCGGTGCCGCGGTCGTTGTGCGGGTGCACGGACAGGCAGATGTGCTCGCGACGGGACAGGTGGCGGGACATCCACTCGAAGCGGTCCGCGTGCGTGGACGGCGTCGAACGCTCCACGGTGGCGGGCAGGTTCAGGATGATCTCCCGGCCCTCCTCCGGCTGCCACACGTCGCAGACCGCCTCGCAGACCTCCAGGGCGAAGTCCAGCTCGGTGTCGGTGAAGATCTCCGGGCTGTACTGGTAGCCGAAGATCGTCTCCGGGCCCAGCAGCTTGTCGGCGTACTCCATGACCAGCCGGGTACCGTCCACGGCGATCTGCTTGACCTGCTCCTTGGAGCCGCGGAAGACGACGCGGCGGAAGGTCGGCGCGGTGGCGTTGTAGAGGTGCACGGTCGCGCGGCGGGCGCCGACCAGCGACTCGACGGTCCGCTCGATCAGCTCTTCGCGCGCCTGCGTCAGGACGGAGATCGTCACGTCCTCGGGGATCGCGCCCTCTTCGATGATGGAGCGCACGAACGCGAAGTCGGTCTCGCCGGAGGACGGGAAGCCGACCTCGATCTCCTTGTAGCCCATGCGTACGAGCAGGTCGAACATCTCGCGCTTGCGGGCGGGGCTCATGGGGTCGATCAGGGCCTGGTTGCCGTCGCGCAGGTCGGTGGACAGCCAGCGGGGCGCCTTGGTGATGCGGTTGTCCGGCCAGGTGCGGTCGGGGATGTCCACGGCCTCGTACGAGCCGTACTTGTGGATCGGCATCCCGGACGGCTTCTGCAGCTGCGTCGCGTTGGTGATCGGCGTGGGGCGGCCAACAGGGGCGTTCATCGCGTGGGGCTCCTCGGTGTCCTGCAAAGGGGACGGCCGACGGTGTCGCTGCAGCACCAGACTCCGCGGGGAGGGGGTCGGCCTGGAACTACAGACCCTCGCCGCGGCAGCTAAGGAGAAGCAGCCCGTAACGCATGATGTGCCGCAGCCTAGCCGAGTCGGGCCGGTTTCGCCGGACCCGTATCAGTATGCGGGACCACCTCGGGGGTAACGGGCGGGTAACGGGCGAAAGTGATCCTTCACTCGATTTCAGCAATCATGGTCGCAAGTAGTGACAGCGCGGTGACGCACTGCCACATTGCGGCCATGAAGGCCACACACCCCGTGTTCTGCACCATCGTGCCGCCCCACGTCCTCGACAAGCTCGCCCGGGCCGACGACCCGGCGCTGGCGGGCCCCGCGCGCCGGACCCTCGAAGCCGACGCCGCCCAGCGCACCCACCGCCGGCTGACCACGGTGCTGGGCGCCCCCGCGGGCGCTCCGCGAAAGGCGGCGGACGGCACGCCGCACCGCACGGTCCACGACGCGCAGCACGGCCAGCGGCTGCCGGGCGTCAAAGTGCGCGGCGAGGGCGAGGAGCCGGGGCAGGACGCGACCGTCAACCGCGCCTACGCGGGTCTGGGGGCGACGTTCGAACTCCTCCTCACCGCCTTCGCCCGCGACTCGATCGACGGCAACGGCCTGCCGCTCGTCGCGAGCGTCCACTACGGCGAGAACTACGGGAACGCCTTCTGGGACGGTGAGCAGATGGTCTTCGGCGACGGCGACGAGATCTTCCGCGACTTCACGCTCCCCGTGGACGTCATCGCACACGAGCTGTCCCACGGCATGACGCAGTACACGGCCAACCTCACGTACTTCGGCCAGCCCGGCGCGCTCAACGAGTCCGTGTCCGACGTCTTCGGCTCCCTGGTCAAGCAGTACGCCGGCGACGAGACCGCCGACCGGGCCGACTGGCTGATCGGCGCGGGCCTGCTGACCGACCGCGTCAACGGTGTGGCGCTGCGCTCGATGAAGGCGCCCGGCACGGCGTACGACGACGACGTGCTCGGCAAGGACCCGCAGCCCGCGAGGATGGCGGACTACGTCCGCACCGGCCGGGACAACGGCGGCGTCCACATCAACTCAGGCATCCCGAACCACGCCTTCTACCTGCTCGCCACGGACCTCGGCGGCAAGGCGTGGGAGCGGGCGGGGCAGATCTGGTACGACACCCTGACCGGCGGCGGCCTCCAGGTCGACGCGAGCTTCGCCGACTTCGCGCGGGCCACCGTGGCGGCGGCGCGGGCCCGTTTCGGTGACGGCGAGGAGCGGGAAACTCTGCTGAAAGCGTGGTCCGCGGTGGGGGTGCCTACCGGCTGAGCCGCATCCGTACTAGAACGGGAACCATGCGAATCGGAGTAAGGCGCACGGGAGGCTTCGCCGGCATCGAGCGGTACGCCGAGGTGGACACCTCGGGACGGACCGACGCCGCCGCGTGGCGCGCCCTGGCCGAGGAGGCGGTCGCCGCCGGCCGGGGCACGCCGCCGGTCGGCGTGCCGGACGGGTTCAGCTACCAGATCACGGTCGACGGCCGAACCGTCTACTGCGCGGACCCGAGGCTGACCGAGGCCCAGAGCCGGCTCATCACACAGGTGCTCAAAGAGGGCGCCTGACGTCACGCGTCCGACGCCGACGGCATGAAGAAGCTCCGGCGGCGGCCGGATCTGCCGATCGCCGTCCGACGCGCGCGTTCCCGACCGCCCCATTGACAGGGTTACCGGCGGTACCGAGCATCGCTGCATGACGCCGCTGCCGCCGCATCCGCTGCCCCGCTTCCCCGCCGGCTTCCTCTGGGGGGTGTCGACTTCGGCGCAGCAGATCGAGGGCGCGGGCGGGCGGGGGCTGTCGTCGTGGGACGCGTTCGCCGCCGAGCCGGGGCGGATCAAGGACGGTTCCGACGCCTCCGTGGCGACCGGCCACTGCCACCGCTACCGCGAGGACGTGGCGCTGATCAAGGACCTGGGCGTCGGGGCGTACCGCTTCTCGGTGGCCTGGCCGCGGGTGGTGCCGGACGGCGTCGGGCCGGTGAGCGCGGCCGGTCTCGGCTTCTACGACCGGCTCGTCGACGAGCTGTGCGCCGCCGGGGTGCGCCCCGTGCCGACCCTCTTCCACTGGGACACCCCGCTGGCGCTGGAGAAGGCCGGTGGCTGGCTGGAGCGGGACACCGCCCACCGGTTCGCCGAGTACGCCGATGCGGTGGCCGTCCGGCTCGGTGACCGGGTGGACCGCTGGATCACCCTCAACGAGCCCGCCGAGGTGACGCTGCTCGGCTACGGACTCGGGCAGCACGCCCCCGGCAGGCGGCTGCTCTTCGACGCGCTGCCGGCCGCCCACCACCAGCTCCTGGGCCACGGACTCGCCGTACAGGCGCTGCGGGCGAGGGGCGCGGACCGGATCGGGATCGCCAACTCGCACGGGCCGGTGTGGCCGGCGTCGGACGGCGCGGCGGACCGGGGCGCGGCGGACCTCTACGACCTGCTGCTCAACCGGATGTTCGCCGACCCGCTGCTGCTGGGGCGGTACCCGGACGGCATCGCGGAGATGCTGCCGGGTCCGGTGGCCGAGGACCTGGAGGTCATCGCGCGGCCGGTCGACTGGTACGGGGTCAACTACTACCAGCCGACGCGGGTCGGGGCTCCGGACGCGGACGCGCCCACCGACTTCGCGGGCGTCGCGATACCGCCGGAGATGCCGTTCTCCGTACGGGAGATCGAGGGCCGGCCGCGTACGGCCTTCGGCTGGCCGGTCGTGCCGGAGGCTCTGACCGAGCTGCTGACCTCGATGCGGGAGCGGTACGGCGACCGGCTGCCGCCCGTCGTCATCACCGAGAACGGCTGCTCGTACGACGGTCTGGACGACCGGGAGCGGATCGCCTTCCTCGACGGCCACCTGCGGGCGCTGCACCGGGCGCTGGAGGCGGGCGTCGACGTACGCGGCTACTTCGTCTGGTCGCTGATGGACAACTTCGAGTGGGCCGAGGGGTACGCCCAGCGCTTCGGCCTCGTGCACATCGACTACGAGACGCTGGCCCGGACGCCGAAGGCGTCCTTCCACTGGCTGCGGGACGCGCTGCGCGAGCAGCGGCCGCCCGGGGCGCCCGGACGGCCGTGACGGCTCAGAAGCCCAGCTTGCGCAGCTGCTTCGGGTCGCGCTGCCAGTCCTTGGCGACCTTCACGTGCAGGTCGAGGAAGACCGGCGTGCCCAGCAGGGCCTCGATGTGCTTGCGCGACTTCGTGCCCACGTCCTTCAGGCGCTGGCCCTTGGGGCCGATGATGATGCCCTTCTGGCTGGGGCGCTCGATGTAGACGTTCGCGTGGATGTCGAGGAGCGGCTTGTCGGCGGGCCGGTCCTCGCGCGGCAGCATCTCCTCGACGACGACCGCGATGGAGTGCGGCAGCTCGTCCCGTACGCCTTCGAGCGCGGCCTCGCGGATCAGCTCCGCGACCATAACCATCTCGGGCTCGTCGGTGAGGTCGCCCTCGGGGTAGAGCGGCGGGCTCTCGGGGAGCAGCGGGATCAGCAGGTCGGCGAGGAGCGAGACCTGCGTGTCGCCGACGGCGGACACCGGGACGATCTCCTGCCACTCGAAGCCGAGCTCCCTGGAGAGCTGGTCGATGGCGATGAGCTGCTCGGCGAGCTGCTTGGAGTCGACGAGGTCGGTCTTGGTGACGATCGCGACCTTCGGCGTCTTCTTGATGCCCGCGAGCTCCTTGGCGATGAACTTGTCGCCGGGGCCGAGCTTCTGGTCGGCGGGCAGGCAGAAGCCGATCACGTCGACCTCGGCCCAGGTGGTGCGTACGACGTCGTTCAGACGCTCGCCGAGCAGCGTGCGCGGCTTGTGGAGGCCGGGGGTGTCGACCAGGATCAGCTGCGCGTCGGGGCGGTGCACGATCCCGCGCACGGTGTGGCGGGTGGTCTGCGGCCGGCTGGACGTGATGGCGACCTTCTGGCCGACCAGAGCGTTCGTCAGGGTGGACTTGCCCGCGTTGGGGCGGCCGACGAAGCAGGCGAAGCCGGCCCGGTGGGGGGCCTCGGAAGACTGGGTGCGAGCGCTCATGCGTGCCATTCTCCCCGATGTACGCCGCCGGGCCGACCAGTGGCCCGCCCCGGGGGCGGGCGCCCGGCCCCGGCGGCGCGGCCTCCGGCGGCGGTACGGCGGCGCCCCGGTGCGGGGAGGGGCGTACGGCCGGCCGCGGCGCCCGGGCTTCAGCCCGCCGTGACGCTGACCCGCAGCACGCCGTCCGGCCCCGCCACCAGCACCGGCGTCCCCGCGCCGCCCAGGTCGCGCACCGCCGCGCGGTCCTCGTCCGAGGCGCCTTCCGCGTCGGTCACGACGGCCGCCGCCTCCAGCGACTTCGCGCCGCTCGCGACGGCCATCGCCACCGCGGTGCGCAGCGCGCTCAGCCGCAGGGAGTCGAGCGCGACGGTCCCGGCGACGTACGTACGGCCCGTCTCGTCCCGTACGGCCGCTCCCTCCGGCACCCCGTTGCGCGCCCGCGCGCTGCGCGCCAGCGTGATGATCTTGCGGTCCTCGGGGTCGAGTTCGGTGCTCGGCGTGGTGTCAGTCATGCCCCCGAGCATAGGGAGCGGGCACCGCTCAGCCCGCGACCGGGTACATCGAGCCGCGCCGCCCCTCCGGCGACGCCAGCCACTCCAGCTTCGCCGCCGTGTCCGCCTCCGGGAGGGCCGTGTGCAGCACGATCGTCAGGTCGGGGCGGGCCGGCACCCGCAGCTGCGTCGACTCCACGACGAGCGTGCCGACCACCGGGTGCTCCATCTCCTTGCGGACCTGCCCGCCCGGCGCGATGTCCCGCCGCTTCCACAGTTCGGCGAACTCGGGCGAGAGCTCCCGCACCTCGTCGACGACCGCGCGGAAGCCCTCGTCCTGGGGACGTTCCGAACACGCGGCCCGGTACTGGGCGACGACGTTCGCCGCGTTCTGCTCCCAGCTCTTGGCGCGGGAGCGGTAGATGGGGTCGGTGAAGAAGGCCACCAGGCAGTTCTGGGTGATCCCGGGCCGCATGCCCAGCACCGCGCCGGCCGCGTCGTTGTAGACGACCGTGTTCCAGTACGCGTCCATGATGTGCGCGGGGTACGGCATCCAGGCGTCGATCAGCCGCCGCAGCCCCTCGCACATGTCGGCGTACCGGGGATCGACCTCCGGCGCGGGCGGGTTGAGCCCGGCCAGGACGTACAGGTGACGGCGCTCCGCGCTGCTCAGCCGCAGCACCCGGCCGACCGAGTCCAGCACCTGCGGCGAGACCGTGATGTCCCGGCCCTGTTCCAGCCACTGATACCAGGAGACGCCGACGCCCGCGAGGACGGCCACCTCCTCCCGGCGCAGTCCCGGCGTACGCCGTCTGCCGCCGCCGTCCGGCAGTCCGGCGTCCGCGGGGCTGACCCGGGCGCGTCTGCTCATCAGGAACTCGCGCAGTTCGCCCAGGCGGTGGGCCTTGAGATCGACCGGTGCGGCCACGCGCTCCATGAACTCCCCCTGTCCCGCTGCCTGGTGGTGGCAGCAACAGGATAAGTTCCCGCTCCCCAGGGTTGTTCCGACGGCCGCAGGGTGGCGAGCATGCCAACAGACACCTCCGCCCCCGCGCTGCCGGGGTCCGCACCGGCGCCCGCTGCCGCGAAGCTCTCCGCCCGCGCCCGGCTGATCCTCTTCGTGCTCTGCGCCGCCCAGTTCATGGTGGCCCTCGACTTCTCCGTACTGAACGTCGCACTGCCCGTCCTCGGCGAGGACCTCGGCATGAGCCGGTCCGCGTTGCAGTGGGCGGTCACCGCCTTCGCGCTGCCGTCGGGCGGATTCCTGCTGCTGTTCGGGCGGGCCGCCGACCTGTTCGGGCGGCGCAGGCTCTTCCTCGCGGGCCTCGCCGTCTTCGGCGCCGCCTCCCTCCTCGCCACCTTCGCCTGGGACCCGGCGTCCTTCCTGGCCGGGCGGGCCCTCCAGGGGCTCGGCGCCGCCGCCATCGTGCCGACCGGCATGTCGCTGCTGACCACCACGTTCCCCGAGGGCCCGCAGCGGGACCGGGCGCTGGGCATCAGCGGCACGCTGCTCTCGCTCGGGTTCACCGTCGGCATGGTGCTCGGCGGCGTCATGACCGACACCCTCGGCTGGCGCTCGACGATGGGCCTGCTGGCCGTCGCCGCCGCGCTCGTCCTCGTCCTCGCGCCGGGTCTGCTGCCGGAGTCCCGCCACCCCGAGCGCCCGCGCCTCGACCTGCCCGGCGCGGTGACCGTCACGGGCGGTCTGCTGGCGCTGATCTACGCGCTGTCGACGGCGGCGGAGCACGGCTTCGGCGGCGTCGACGTCCGGATCACGCTGGTCTCGGGCGTCGTCCTGCTCGCCGCCTTCGTCTACGTCGAGTCCCGCGCCGCCGCGCCGCTCGTCTCGCTGCCGATGCTGCGCCGCCGGACCGTGGCCTGGGGCAACATCGGCGGGCTGGTGACCTTCTCGATGATGAGCACGGTCGTCTTCGTCCTCACCCTCTATCTCCAGGACGTGCTGGGGCTCTCCGCGTTCCGCACCGGTCTGGTGTTCGGCTTCCAGGGCCTGCTGTCCGTGCTGGCCGGCACGCTCGCCCCCCGGGTCATCGGCCGCGTCGGCGCCCGCCGCACGCTCGTCGGCTCACTGCTCGGCCAGGGTCTGTTCGTATCCGTCCTGCTGGCCGTCGGGACCGGGACCGGCGCCCTGCTGGCGACCGCCGCCGTCTCCCTGGCGAGCATGTGCCACCTGGGCGCGATCATCTCGTACGGACTGATCGTCACGTCCGGCGTCCCCGACGAGGAGCAGGGGCTGGCGACCGGCCTGGTCACCACGACCCAGCAGGTCGGCCTGACCGTCGGCATCCCGCTGCTGGGCGTGCTGGCGACGACGCACGGCTCGCTGTTCGACGGCGTCCGCACGGTGCTCGCGGTGGACGCGGCGATCGTGGTGGCGGCGGCGGTGCTGGTGGGCGTGGGGCTGCGGCCCCGGCGCGGGGACTGAGCCGGGTGTCAGGCCCGGTCGAGCCGCAGGCGCTCCGCCTTGGGGAGGCCGGCCACGACCAGGTCGTACGAGTCCTCGATCAGCTCCCGGACCATGCGGTCCGGGAGCTGCCCGTCGACGGTCACCGTGTTCCAGTGGCGCTTGTTCATGTGCCAGCCGGGGACGATCTCGGCGTGCTCCGCGCGGAGCCGGACCGCGATCTCCGGCTCGCACTTGAGGTTGACGGTCAGCGGCTCGGCGTCCAGGGCGCTGAGCGCGAAGAGCTTCCCGAGGACCTTGAAGACCGAGGTCTCGGGGCCGAAGGGGAACTCCTCGGTCGCCGCGTTGAATTCCAGACAGAACGCCCTGAGCTCCTGCGGCGTCATGCCGCCTCCTTCTCCTGCGGCTCCACCAGCACGGTGACGATCTTGTTGCGGCGGCCGGCCGGGGACTCCGCGGTCAGCCGCAGCGCGCGGCCGTCGGGGAGGTCCACCGTGGCGTGCGCGCCCGCGATCGGCACCCGGCCGAGCGCCTTGGCGAGCAGCCCGCCGACCGTTTCCACGTCCTCGTCGTCGAACTCGTCGAAGCCGAAGAGCTCGCCGAGGTCACCGATGTCGAGCCGGGCGGTCACCCGGTAGCAGCCGTCGTCCAGCTGCTCGACGGGCGGCAGCTCGCGGTCGTACTCGTCCGTGATCTCGCCGACGATCTCTTCGAGGATGTCCTCGATGGTGACGATGCCGGCGGTGCCGCCGTACTCGTCGATGACGACGGCGACGTGGTTGCGCTCCTGCTGCATCTCGCGCAGCAGGTCGCCCGCGTTCTTGGTGTCGGGGACGAAGACGGCGGGGCGCATCGCGGTCGAGACGAGGTCGGACTCGGAGTCGCGGTTGATGTGCGTCCTCCTGACCATGTCCTTGAGGTAGACGATGCCGACGATGTCGTCCTCGTTCTCGCCGGTCACCGGGATGCGGGAGAAGCCGGAGCGCAGGGCGAGGGTGAGGGCCTGGCGGATCGTCTTGAAGCGCTCGATGGAGACCAGGTCGGTCCTGGGCACCATGACCTCGCGCACCAGGGTGTCCCCGAGCTCGAAGACGGAGTGCACCATGCGGCGCTCGTCGTCCTCGATCAGGGACTCCTGCTCGGCCAGGTCGACCATGGCGCGCAGCTCGGCCTCGCTGGCGAACGGCCCCTTGCGGAAGCCCTTGCCGGGCGTGAGGGCGTTCCCGATGAGGATGAGGAGCTGCGGGACCGGGCCCATGACGCGGGCGAGCGGCAGCAGGACGTACGCGGACGCGGTCGCCGTGTTGAGCGGGTGCTGGCGGCCGATGGTGCGCGGGGAGACGCCGACGGCGACGTACGAGACGAGGACCATGACGCCGATGGCGACGGCCAGGGCCTCCCACGTCTCGTCGAACTCGCGCAGGCAGGCGTACGTCACCAGGACGCCGGCGGCCATCTCGCAGGCCACCCGCATCAGCAGGGCGACGTTCAGGTACCGGACCGGGTCGGACGCGACCTGCGCCAGCTTGGCGCTGCCGCGCCGGCCCGACCGTACGGCCTCGGCGGCGCGGAAGCTGGACACGCGGGCGATGCCCGCCTCGGCGCAGGCCGCCAGCCAGGCGACGACGACCAGCAGGACGGCGCCGGTGATCAGCTGGGCGGTCATGAGACGGTCGGCGCAGGGGACGGGCCGGTCAGGCCCTTCTCCGCTCGCCAGCCGTCGACGATCGCCGCCTGGAGGCCGAACATCTCGGCCTTCTCGTCCGGCTCCTCGTGGTCGTAACCGAGCAGGTGCAGCACGCCGTGGACGGTGAGGAGCTGGAGCTCCTCGTCCATGGAGTGCCGCGTGTCCGCGTCCTCGCCCTGCTTCTTGGCGACCTCGGGACACAGCACGATGTCACCGAGGAGCCCCTGCGGGGGCTCCTCGTCGTCCTTCGACGGCGGACGCAGCTCGTCCATCGGGAAGGACATGACATCCGTCGGTCCCGGGAGGTCCATCCACTGGATGTGGAGCTGCTCCATGGCGGCCGTGTCCACGACGATCACCGAGAGTTCGGAGAGCGGGTGGATCCGCATCCGGGCGAGCGCGTAACGGGCGATGTCGAGGATCGCCTGCTCGTCGACTTCGGTGCCGGATTCGTTGTTGACGTCGATCGACATGGTGCTGGATCTACCCCTGCTTCAAAGTCACAGCCCGTTTTGGCTGTCGTCGTACTTCTGGTACGCGTCGACGATACGGCCGACCAGCTTGTGCCGGACGACATCCTGGGACGTGAGCCGGGAGAAGTGCACGTCGGCGACGCCGTCCAGGATCTCCTGGACCTGGCGCAGACCGCTCTTCGTCCCGCCCGGCAGGTCGACCTGGGTGACGTCGCCCGTGACGACGATCTTCGAGTCGAAGCCGAGCCTGGTCAGGAACATCTTCATCTGCTCGGCGCTGGTGTTCTGCGCCTCGTCGAGGATGATGAACGCGTCGTTCAGCGTCCGGCCGCGCATGTACGCGAGCGGGGCCACCTCGATCGTGCCCGCGGCCATCAGGCGCGGGATCGAGTCGGGGTCGAGCATGTCGTGCAGGGCGTCGTAGAGCGGGCGCAGGTAGGGGTCGATCTTCTCGTAGAGCGTGCCGGGCAGGAAGCCGAGCCGCTCCCCCGCCTCGACGGCGGGCCGGGTCAGGATGATCCGGGTGACCTGCTTGGACTGGAGGGCCTGGACCGCCTTCGCCATGGCGAGGTAGGTCTTGCCCGTACCGGCGGGGCCGATGCCGAAGACGATGGTGTGCTTGTCGATGGCGTCGACGTACCGCTTCTGGTTGAGCGTCTTGGGGCGGATGGTCCGACCGCGGCTGGAGAGGATGTTCTGCGTGAGCACCTCGGCCGGGGTCTCGGTGGCGGCTTCCGCGCCGCCGCCGGCGCCGTTCGCTCTGAGCATGGCGATCGAGCGTTCCACTGCGTCCTCCGTCATCGGCAGTCCGGTGCGGAGCACCAGCATCATCTCGGCCAACAGGCGCTGGATCAGGGCGACCTCCGTGGGGTCGCCGACCGCGCTGACCTCGTTCCCCCTGACATGGATGTCCACGTCGGGGAAGGCGTTCTCGATCACGCGCAGCAGGGAATCGCTGGAACCCAGGACCATCACCATGGGGTGTGTGTCCGGCACGGTGAACTGGGCGCGGGCCTGCGGCTGTGTGGGTGTCTGAGTCATGGGCCGGCACTGTGGCCTGCACATACCTCCCGTTGCAGGGTTCTCGCTGCTCGACAACCTCTTGCGTCCAAGCGTACGACGGTGCACCGACAAGGCCGAAGTCTTTTCGCACCCGGCCCCGGCGGGCGCCCGGGGCGGCTACGCGGGCCTGCGGAAACCGATCGTCGGGACCGCCCGGCGCAGCGGCCACGCGCGGGTCGCCGCCGGCAGCAGCCCGTCGAGGAAGGCGTACCGGCGCAGCGCCTGCGGGTCCTGCCCGTCGACCGCCTGCACCTGCTGCCACCAGGCCGCGATCTCCGACCAGCCGGGCGCCGAGAGCGACCCGCCGAACTCCTGCACGGACAGGGCGGCGGTCAGGCCGGCGAAGGCCAGCCGGTCGGCGAGCGGCCAGCCGGCCAGCGTGCCGGTGACGAACCCGGCGACGAAGACGTCGCCCGCGCCCGTCGGGTCCAGCGCCTCCACGGCGATGGCGGGCACCTCGGCGGTCTCCCCGGTCGAGCCGTCCACGGCGTACGCGCCCTCCGCGCCCAGCGTGACGACCGCGACCGGCACCTTCTCGGCCAGGGCCCGTGCGGCGGCGCGCGGGCAGTCGGTGCGGGTGTAGCGCATGGCCTCCTCGGCGTTGGGCAGGAACGCCTCGCAGTGCTCCAGGTCGGCGAGGCCGGCCAGGTCCCAGCGGCCCGTGTCGTCCCAGCCCACGTCGGCGAAGATCTTCGCCCCGCGCCGGGCGGCGGAGGCGATCCACTCCGCCGGCCGGCCGGGCGTGAGGGCGGCGATCGCGGCCCGCGCGCGGGGCGGGCAGTCGGGGAAGGGGCCCGGCCCGGCCGGCGGCGGGGCCTCGTGGCCGTGGGAGACCATCGTCCGCTCGCCCTCGTACGCCATGGAGACGGTGACGGGCGAGTGCCAGCCGGGGACGGTCCGTGACATCTTCAGGTCGATGCCCTCGCCGCCGGCGAGCGCGTCCCAGCAGTACTCGCCGTAGTGGTCGTCGCCGAAGGCCGCGGCCAGTGAGGTGCGCAGACCGAGGCGGGCCAGCGCGGTGGCCATGTTGGCGACGCCGCCGGGGCTCGAGCCCATGCCGCGGGCCCAGGACTCGGTGCCGCGCACCGGGGCGCTGTCGAGGCCGGTGAAGATGATGTCGAGGAAGACCGTGCCGGTGAGGAACACGTCGCAGCACGGTCCGTCGGGTTCGCGCAGCCCGTCCAGGGGGTCGAGGTCCGTGGCCTCGTGCTGCCGCTCGATGCCGTCCGTGGCCGCTGTCGTGGCCGCTGCGTGCTTGCTCACCGTGCTCACCGTGCGCTCCCGTGATGTGGTGCGGGTTCAGGCCAGTGTGCCCGATACGCGCCGGTGGCAGCTCGCGGCGGTACGACGGCGGCCCGCTCCCGGCGTCACCAGCGCGGCAGCGCGGGGGCCCGCCAGGACCCGTGCCCCGGCGCCCGGCGCATCGCGGCGGCGTCGTCGCGGTCGCGCAGGTCCCCGTACGAGGCGGCGTCGAGCCAGCGGCCGTGCAGCCGCTCCAGGGCGTCGCGGTCCAGCTCGACGCCGAGCCCGGGGGCGTCGGAGACGGCCAGACGCCCGTCGGTGAAGGTGTGGCGCCGGGTGATCACGTCCTCGGTCTGCCAGGGGTAGTGGCTGTCGCAGGAGTGGTCGAGGTGGGGGACGGTCGCGGCGACGTGGGTCATGGCGGCGAGGCTGATGCCCATGTGGGTGTTGGAGTGCATGGACAGGCCGACGCCGAACGCCCGGCAGACGGCGGCCAGTTCGCGGGTGGCCCGCAGCCCGCCCCAGTAGTGGTGGTCGGACAGGACGACCTGCACGGCGTCGGTGAGGAACGCCTCGCGGATCTCGGGGACGGTCGTCACGCACATGTTGGTGGCGAGCGGCACGTCCGTGCCGGCGGAGACCTCCGCCATCGCGGCGGTCCCGGGCGCGGGGTCCTCCAGGTACTCCAGCACCCCCGCCAGCTCGCCCGCGACCTTCAGCGAAGTCCTGGCTGTCCAGGCGCCGTTGGGGTCGAGCCGCAGAGGCTGACCCGGGAACGCCTCGGCGAGCGCCCGTACGGCGGCGATCTCCTGCTCCGGCGGGAAGACGCCGCCCTTGAGCTTGAACGAGCGGAAGCCGTGCTCCCGCACGAACCGCCGGGCCTGCGCCACGATCCCCGCCGGATCGAGCGCGGCCCCCCAGTCGTCGCTCTCGCCCGCGCCGCCCGGGTGCCGCTCCCAGCGGTAGAAGAGGTACGCGCTGTACTCGACATGGTCGCGCACCTTGCCGCCGAGCAGCGCGTGCACGGGCTTCCCGTACACCTTGCCGAGCGCGTCGAGGCACGCCACCTCGAAGGCGGAGACGACGGACAGCCGCAGCTTGTCCGCCGTCTGCGCGCCGCGCAGCCCGCCGACGTCGACGGCGTGGTCCACCCGCGCGGCGCCCACGCCGACCCGCTCCGCCAGCGGGAACAGTCCGTTCAGGTCCGCGACCGAGTGGCCGGTCAGCAGATCCGCGTACGGTCGTGCGAGTTCGAGGTACTTCGTGTCGCCGTACGTCTCGCCCGCCCCGGTGACGCCGTCGGCCGTGACCACTTCCACGACCAGGCGCGGAGTGTACGGCTGGTGTACGCCCTGGACGTTGAGGAGGGGTGGGTCGGAGATGAGGACGGGGGTCAGCCGGACTTCCGCGATGGTCAGGTCCGCCACAACAGCTCATCTCCGTATGCAGACGACGTCCACGTATGGGAATGCAGCGTAGAGAGGCGCCCGCACGGGCGTCAACGGTCCCGGCGCCGGCGGGATCAGAAGACATGGGCGTCCACCTCGGCGAGATACGCCTCCCTGCGCTTCTCGTCGTCGTCGAGGAAGGCCGCGCGGAAGGAGTTGCGGGCCAGCTCGCGCAACTGCTCCTGCCCGAGCCCGAGCGCCTCGCGCACCGCGTGGAAGTTGTCCCCGGCGTACCCGCCGAAGTAGGCGGGGTCGTCGGAGTTCACGGTGACCAGCAGCCCGGCCTCCATCATCTCCCGCAGGGGGTGGTCCGCCAGGGCGTCGACGGCCCGCAGGCGTACGTTCGACAGCGGGCACAGGGTCAGCGGCACCCGGTCGCGCACGAGCCGCGCCACGAGCTCCGGGTCCTCCATGCAGCGCAGCCCGTGGTCGACGCGCTCGACGCCGAGGACGTCCAGCGCCTCCCAGATGTACGCCGGCGGACCCTCCTCGCCCGCGTGCGCGACCGCGCGCAGCCCCAGCTCCCGGGCCGCCTCGTACACCTCGCGGAACTTCGACGGCGGGTGGCCGACCTCGGCCGAGTCCAGGCCGACGGCCGCGATGCGGTGCAGGTACGGCCGGGCGGCCTCCAGGGTCTCCATCGCGGACTCGGCGGACTCGTCGCGCAGGAAGCACATGATCAGCCGCGTCGAGACGCCGTGCCGCTCCTCGCCCCGGTCCAGGGCCCGGGACAGTCCCTCGACGACCGTGCCGATGTCCACGCCGCGCGCCGTGTGCGCCTGCGGGTCGAAGAAGATCTCGGCGTGCCGCACCCCCTGTGCGGCGGCCCGCGCCAGGTAGGCGTCGGCGAGCCGGTCGAAGTCGTCCTCGGTGCGCAGGACCGCCATCAGCGCGTAGTACAGGTCGAGGAAGGACTGGAGGTCCTCGAACCGGTAGGCGCGGCGGAGCTCCTCGGTGGTGGAGTACGGCAGCACCACGGCGTTGCGGGCCGCGAGTTCGAAGGCGAGCTCGGGTTCGAGGGTGCCTTCGATGTGGAGGTGCAGTTCGGCCTTGGGGAGGTGCATGGGGGGTCTTCTCGTCGATCGCGTGGGGGAAAGCGAGCCGGTGGCTCAGGACTTGAGGGGGTGGCGCTTGGGAAGGGGCACGCGCAGCAGGTCGGCGGCGACGGTCAGCTCGCCGTCGAACCCGGCCGCGCGGGCCTGCTGCTCGAAGACAGCCGGATCGTTGTAGCGCTGCGAGAAGTGGGTGAGGACCAGGTGGCGCACGCCCGCCTCGTGCGCGGCCCGCGCCGCCTGACCGGCCGTCAAGTGGCCGTGCTCGGCGGCGAGCGTCATGTCCTCGTCGAGGAACGTCGACTCGATGACGAGCATGTCGCAGCCCTCGGCGAGGGCGTGCACCCCGTCGCAGAGCCTGGTGTCCATGACGAACGCGAACCGCTGCCCGCGCCGCTCCTCGCTGACCTCGTCGAGCGTGATGCCGCCGAGCCGCCCCTCGCGCTGGATGCGGCCGACGTCGGGGCCCTTGATGCCGTGCCGGGCGAGCAGCTCGGGCAGCATGCGGCGCCCGTCCGGCTCGGTGAGCCGGTAGCCGTACGACTCGACGGGGTGCGACAGCCGGACCGCGTCGAGGACGTACGAGGGTCCGGTCGCCAGTGGCCCGTCCCCGGCGACCGGCGCCTCGGTGAGCCGGACCGTCTCGCGGTAGGCCGTGGCGTACCGCAGCCGGTCGAAGAAGCGCTGCCCGCTCACCGGGTAGTGGGCGGTCACGGGGTGCGGGACGCGGTCGAGGTTGATGCGCTGGATCACTCCGGCGAGGCCGAGGGAATGGTCGCCGTGGAAGTGGGTGACGCAGATCCGGTTGATGTCGTGGGCGGCGACACCGGCGCGCAGCATCTGGCGCTGGGTGCCCTCACCGGGATCGAAGAGGATGCCCTCGCCGTCCCACCGCAGCAGGTAGCCGTTGTGGTTGCGGTGCCGGGTGGGGACCTGGCTGGCGGTGCCGAGGACCACGAGCTCGCGTGCGGACACGGAAGACGTCCTATCCGGGGGGCCAGTTGAGGCCGCGTCCGCCGAGTACGTGCGCGTGCGCGTGGAAGACGGTCTGGCCCGCTCCGGACCCGGTGTTGAAGACGACGCGGTAGCCGGTGCCGTCGACCTTCTCGTCGGCGGCGACCCTGCCGGTCTCGGCGAGCACGTCCGCGAGGATCGTCGGCTCGGCCGCGGCCAGCGAGGCGGCGTCGGGGTGGTGCGCCTTCGGGATGACGAGGACGTGCGTCGGCGCCTGGGGGTTGATGTCGCGGAACGCCACGGTGGTCTCCGTCTCGCGGACGATCGTCGCCGGCACCTCCCCCGCCACGATCTTGCAGAACAGGCAGTCTGCCTGGGGTTCACCCGCCATGGTCCTGGCCTCCTCGGTTCCGGCTGCTCGGGATGTACTGATCAAGTATGGCCGCATGCCGTCCGTGCCGCGGCCCGCGACTCCCGGGCCGGGTCAGGACCAGCGGCCCGTGCGCCCCAGCAGCAGCGCCGCCGCCGCCGTACCGGCCGTCGACGTACGGAGCACGCTGCTGCCCAGCCGGTACGGCTTCGCTCCCGCGCCGGCGAACAGCGCCAACTCCTCGGGGGACACGCCCCCTTCGGGACCGACGACCAGCACGAGGGAACCTGTCTCCGGCAGCTCGGCGGTGGCGAGCGCCCCGCTGCCCACCGACGCGTCCTCGTGCAGGACGGCCGCGAAGTCGGCCGTGGCCAGGAGCGCGCCCACCTGCTTCGTCGTCAGCGCGTCCGCGACCTCGGGGAAGCGCAGCCTGCGCGACTGCTTGCCCGCCTCCCGGGCCGTCGCCCGCCACTTCGCGAGGGACTTCGCGCCCCGGTCGCCGCGCCACTGCGTGATGCAGCGCGCCGCCTGCCACGGCACGATCGCGTCGACGCCGGTCTCCGTCATCGTCTCGACCGCCACCTCGCCCCGGTCGCCCTTGGGCAGCGCCTGTACGACGGTGATGCGGGGCACCGGTTCCGGCTCCGCGGTCACGTCCGTCACGTCGACGACGAGCCGGTCCTTGCCCTCGGCCGCCAGCACCACCCCCGCCGCGCCCGTACCGCGCCCGTCGGTCAGGACGACGTGCTCCCCCGCGTGCAGCCGCCGCACCGAGACGGCGTGCCGCCCCTCGGGGCCTTCGAGCACGAACCGGCCCTTCGCCGGTACGGCGTCGACGACGAACACCGGCGCGGTCACACCGCACCGCCCGCGCCCCGCAGGTCCAGCGCCGCCCGCGCCGCGTCGGTCTCGGCCGCCAGCACCTCGACCAGCCGGCCGGCCGGCATCTCGCGCGCCAGCCGGTGCCCCTGCCCGGCCCACAGCGCCATGCCCTGCGCGTCGCCCGCCTTGGCGGCGGCCTTGCGCAGCCCCGAGGTGATGTGGTGCACCTGCGGGTAGGCGGCCGGGGCATACGGGCCGTGCTCGCGCATGAAGCGGTTGACGAGGCCGCGTGCGGGGCGTCCCGAGAACGCCCGGGTGAGCTCCGTGCGGACGAACAGCGGATTGGTCATGGCCTGCTTGTGCAGGGCGTTGGCACCGGACTCCGGGCACACCAGGAACGCGGTGCCGAGCTGCGCCGCGTCCGCGCCCAGGGCCAGCACGGCGGCGATCTGCGCGCCGCGCATGAGCCCGCCCGCCGCGACGACCGGCAGCTGGACGGTCTCGCGGACCTGCGTGATCAGGGACAGCAGACCGATGCCGCTGCCGTCGTTCTTGGGGTCGTCGCGGTGCGTTCCCTGGTGGCCGCCCGCCTCGACGCCCTGGACGCACACCGCGTCGGCGCCGGCCCACTGCGCGGCCTGGGCCTCCTCGGGCGTGGTCACCGTGACGACGGTGAGGGTGCCGGCCTTGGCGAAGGCGTCGAGGACCGTCCGGGTGGGGCAGCCGAAGGTGAAGGAGACGACCGGGACCGGGTCGTCGATGAGGATGGCCAGCTTGGCCTCGTAGCCGTCGTCGGCGCAGTTGTCGGGTTCGCCGAGGGGGGTGTCGTACCAGTCGGACTCGCCGGCGAGCTGGTGGCGGTAGACCTCGACGGCGGCGGGGTCGACGTGGCTCGGCTGCGGCATGAACAGGTTGACGCCGAACGGCCGGCTCGTCAGACCCCGCAGCTGCTTGATCTCCTCGTACATGCCGTCCGCGGTCTTGTAACCGGCGGCGAGGAACCCGAGACCGCCGGCCTCGCAGACGGCGGCGGCGAGCTGAGGACTGGAGGCGCCGCCCGCCATGGGGGCCTGCACGATCGGATAACGGCAGAGATCGGTCAGTGCGGAGGACATGAACGCATAGTTTCATGCCCTCCGCACCGCGCCGAATCCAGGCTTCCGCCTGCGCCGGGGCGAGCGCCTACCGCCCGTTGAACGCGTCCTTCAGGCGCGAGAACAACCCCTGCTGCCCCGGCTGACGGCTTCTCCCCGGGGCCGACCCCCGGACCCCCGGCCGGCCAACGCCCGCCTACCGCCCGTTGAACGCGTCCTTCAGGCGCGAGAACAACCCCTGCTGCCCCGGCTGGAACTGGCCCGTGGGGCGCTCCTCGCCGCGCAGCTTCGCGAGCTGGCGCATCAGGTCCTCCTGCTGCGGGTCCAGCTTCGACGGGGTCAGCACCTCGACGTGCACGATGAGGTCGCCGCGCCCGCCGCCGCGCAGGTGCGTGACGCCGCGCCCGTGCAGCGGGATCGACTGACCGGACTGCGTGCCCGGACGTACGTCGATCTCCTCGACCCCGTCGAGCGTCTCCAGCGGGCACTTGGTGCCCAGCGCCGCCGCCGTCATCGGGATGGTGACCGTGCAGTGCAGGTCGTCACCGCGCCGCTGGAACACCGCGTGCGGCAGCTCGTGGATCTCGACGTACAGGTCGCCGGCGGGGCCGCCGCCCGGGCCGACCTCGCCCTCGCCCGCGAGCTGGATCCTGGTCCCGTTGTCGACACCGGCCGGGATCTTGACCGTGAGGGTCCGGCGCGAGCGCACACGCCCGTCGCCGGCGCACTCCGGGCACGGCGTCGGTACGACCGTGCCGAAGCCCTGGCACTGCGGGCAGGGGCGCGAGGTCATGACCTGGCCCAGGAAGGACCGGGTGACCTGCGAGACCTCGCCACGGCCGCGGCACATGTCGCAGGTCTGGGCGGAGGTGCCGGGTGCGGCGCCCTCGCCGGAGCACGTGGTGCACACGACGGCCGTGTCGACCTGGATGTCCTTCGTGGTGCCGAAGGCCGCCTCGTTGAGGTCGATCTCCAGCCGGATCATCGCGTCCTGGCCGCGCCGCGTGCGCGACCTCGGGCCGCGCTGCGACGCCGTGCCGAAGAACGCGTCCATGATGTCGGAGAAGTTGCCGAAGCCGCCCTGGCCGAAGCCGCCGGCTCCGCCGCCGGCCTGCGAGAGGGGGTCGCCGCCGAGGTCGTAGACCTGCTTCTTCTGCGGGTCCGACAACACCTCGTACGCGGCGTTGATCTCCTTGAAGCGCTCCTGCGTCTTGGGATCGGGATTCACGTCCGGGTGGAGCTCACGCGCCAACCGCCGGAATGCCTTCTTGATCTCGTCCTGGGAAGCGTCGCGGCGTACGCCGAGTACGGCGTAGTAGTCGGTGGCCACTTACGACTCCGCCAGGATCTGTCCGACGTAACGTGCCACTGCGCGTACCGCTCCCATCGTTCCGGGGTAGTCCATGCGGGTCGGTCCGACCACGCCGAGTTTGGCGACTGCTTCGTCGCCCGAACCGTAGCCGACCGCGACGACGGACGTGGAGCTGAGCCCCTCGTGGGCGTTCTCGTGCCCGATCCGTACGGTCATGCCTGAGTCCGTTGCCTCACCCAGCAGCTTGAGGAGCACGACCTGCTCCTCCAGCGCTTCCAGCACCGGCCGGATGGTGAGGGGGAAATCGTGCCCGAAGCGGGTGAGATTGGCGGTTCCGCCGATCATCAGCCGCTCCTCGGTCTCCTCCACCAGGGTCTCGAGGAGAGAGGAGAGCACCGTGGACACGGTACCCCGGTCCTCCGCCTCGAAGGATTCGGGAAGGTCCTGCACCAGCTGCGGCACGTCCGCGAAGCGGCGGCCCACCACCCGGCTGTTGAGCCGGGCCCGCAGGTCCGCGAGGGACGTCTCGCCGAAGGGCGCCGGGCAGTCGATCATGCGCTGCTCGACCCGGCCGGTGTCCGTGATGAGCACGAGCATCAGGCGGGCGGGGGCCAGCGAGAGAAGTTCCACATGCCGAACCGTCGACCGGGTCAGCGACGGGTACTGCACGACGGCGACCTGCCGGGTCAGCTGCGCGAGCAGCCGGACCGTACGGGCCACGACGTCGTCGAGGTCGACCGCCCCGTCCATGAAGTTCTGGATGGCGCGGCGCTCGGGCGACGACAGGGGCTTGACGCCCGCGAGCTTGTCGACGAAGAGCCGGTAGCCCTTGTCCGTCGGGATGCGCCCCGCACTCGTGTGCGGCTGGGCGATGAAACCCTCGTCCTCCAGGACCGCCATGTCGTTGCGGACCGTGGCGGGGGACACACCGAGCTTGTGCCGCTCCGTGAGCGCCTTGGAGCCGACGGGCTCCTCGGTGCCCACATAGTCCTGGACGATGGCGCGCAGCACCTCAAGTCGGCGTTCGCTGAGCATCTCGCACCACCTCCAGCTGGTCGGTCGTTCGGCCTGCGCCTGGCACTCGCTGCGGGCGAGTGCCAGCAGTTCCCCGGCCAGTGTACGGCGGGCAGGTACGCACGGGGCAAGGGCGGCCCGGTCACGATGTCGCGCGACGGCCCTGTTCAGCGGGCGAGGTCCCCGGTGATGGCACTAGCGTCGCGGCATGGACGTCAGTTGGGAAGAGGCGGGCTGGGAGCGGCTCGCACAGGGCGTGGGACGACGCCGCATGCCCGTGTGGGACGCGACGGTGGGCCTGGTGGCCGGAGGCGACGGCGGGGCGCTGCTGATCGACACGGGGGCGACGCTGCGGGAGGGCGCCGAGCTGCGGACCCAGGCGCAGCGGCTCCTCGGTCCCGGCCGGAGAGTGACGCACATCGCGCTCACCCACCCGCACTTCGACCATGTGCTGGGCACGGCGGCGTTCGCGGGCGCCCAGGTCTACGGGGCGGTGGGCGTGGACGAGCTGCTGCGCCGCGAGCGGGACGCGCTGCGGGACGACGCCGTGCGGCACGGCGTCGAACGGGGCGCCGCCGCCGAGGCGGCGGACGTACTGGTGGCGCCGCACCACCTGGTGTGCGGCGAGTGGACGCTGGACCTGGGCGGCGGCCGCCAGGTGCTGCTCGCCAACGTCGGCCCCGGACACAGCGGCCACGACCTGGCGGTACTGGTGCCGGGGAGCCCCGAGGTCGTCTTCTGCGGCGACCTGGTCGAGGAGTCCGGCACCCCGCAGGCCGGCTCCGACGCCCACCCGGGCCGCTGGCCCGCGGCCCTGGACCGGCTGCTCGCGCTCGGCGGCGAGAACGCGGCGTACGTGCCGGGGCACGGGGCGGTGGTGGACGCGGCGTACGTGCGGGCGCAGCGTGACGCGCTGGCGGAGCGGTTCGGCGTGTCCTGACCTGGGCACGGGACTATCGTCGGCGCAATGCGCAGCCGACAGTACGGGCCGGATCTCACCCCGCCCTGGAAGAAGACCGCTCCCGCTCCCGAGGTCCCGGCCGAGGCCGATCTGGTGGTGGAGGAGGTGGGCACCGGGTTCTGCGGCGCCGTGGTCCGGTGCGAGAAGACGGCGCAGGGCCCGGTGGTGACCCTGGAGGACCGCTTCGGCAAGCACCGGGTGTTCCCGATGGAACCGCGCGGCTTCCTGCTGGAGGGCCGCGTCGTCACCCTGGTGCGCCCGGCCGCCGCCGCGCCGCGTCCCACCCGTACGGCGTCCGGCTCGATGGCCGTGCCGGGCGCGCGGGCGCGGGTGGCGCGGGCTGGGCGGATCTACGTCGAGGGCCGCCACGACGCGGAGCTGGTCGAGCGGGTGTGGGGCGACGACCTGCGCATCGAGGGCGTGGTCGTGGAGTACCTGGAGGGCATCGACGACCTGCCCGCGATCGTCGCGGAGTTCGGTCCGGCCCCGGACGCGCGGCTGGGCGTCCTGGTCGACCACCTGGTCCCGGGCTCGAAGGAGTCCCGCATCGCCGCGCAGGTCACGGACGCGAACGTCCTGGTGGTCGGCCACCCGTACATCGACGTGTGGGAGGCGGTGAAGCCGTCGGCCGTGGGCATCGCCGCGTGGCCGAAGGTGCCCCGGGGGCAGGACTGGAAGACGGGTGTGTGCCGGGCGCTGGGCTGGCCGGAGAACACCGGGGCGGCGTGGCAGCGGATCCTGGGCTCGGTCCGCTCCTACCGGGACCTGGAGCCGGCGCTCCTGGGGCGGGTGGAGGAACTGATCGACTTCGTCACGGCCGGCGACGGGGCCTGACACCCGGGCAGGTGCCGGACTCGCGCCCGCCGCGGTTCACCTGCCCGGGCGATCAGTCCACCAGGTCCCGGACCACCGCGTCCGCCAGCAGCCGGCCGCGCAGGGTCAGCACCGCCCGGCCCGCCGCGAACGGCTCCGCCGCCAGCAGGCCGTCGGCCAGCGCCCGCTCCGCCGCCACGAGCCCGGCGGGGGCGAGCAGCGACAGCGGGCAGCCGTCCGCGAGCCGCAGTTCCAGCAGGATGCGCTCGACGCGCCGGTCCTCCTCGGGCAGCACCTCGCGCCCGGCGCCGGGCGAGCGGCCGTCGCCGAGCGCCTGGGCGTACGCGCCCGGGTGCTTGACGTTCCACCACCGCACCCCGCCCACGTGGCTGTGCGCGCCGGGGCCCGCGCCCCACCAGTCCGCCCCGCGCCAGTACAGCTCGTTGTGCAGGCACCGCGCCGCTTCGGACGTGGCCCAGTTGGAGACCTCGTACCACTCGAACCCGGCCGCGGACAGTGCGGACTCCGTCATCAGGTACCGGTCCGCGTGCACGTCGTCGTCGGTCATCGGGACCTCGCCCCGCCGGATCCGCCGCGCCAGCTGCGTCCCCTCCTCGACGATCAGCGCGTACGCGCTGACGTGGTCGGGGCCGGCCCCGATCGCCGCGTCCAGCGACGCCTGCCAGTCCGCGTCGGACTCGCCCGGCGTGCCGTAGATCAGGTCGAGGTTCACGTGCTCGAAGCCCGCCGCCCGCGCCTCCGCGACACACGCTTCCGGCCGCCCGGGCGTGTGCGTGCGGTCGAGGATCTTCAGTACGTGCTGCTTGGCGCTCTGCATCCCGAAGGAGACCCGGTTGAAGCCGCCCTCCCGGAGCTGCGCCAGATACCGCGGATCCACCGACTCGGGGTTGGCCTCCGTGGTGATCTCCGCGTCGTCCGCGAGGCCGAACTCGTCGCGGATCGCCCCCAGCATCCGTACGAGGTCGCCCGCCGCCAGCAGCGTCGGCGTACCGCCGCCCACGAAGACCGTCCGCACCGGGCGCGGGTCGTCGCCGAGGACCTTGCGGGCCAGGCGGACCTCCTCCACCAGCGTGTCCGCGTAGTTGTCGCGCGAGGCCAGCGCGCCGCCCGAGCCGCGCAGCTCGGTCGCCGTGTAGGTGTTGAAGTCGCAGTAGCCGCAGCGGGTCGCGCAGTACGGGACGTGCAGGTAGAAACCGAGCGGCCGCTGTGCCGCGCCGGCCAGGGCGTGCGCGGGCAGCGCCCCGTCGTGGGGCATGGGCTCACCGTCGGGCAGGACTGAAGGCATGCCCCCATTGTCACAGCTCCGCTCACGTCGCCTGGAGGACGAGCAGCGCCACGTCGTCGTCGGGCGGCGTCGAGGAGAAATCGTGCACCTCCCGCATGATCCGCTCCGCCACCCCCTGCGCGCTCAGCCCCACGCACCGCCCCAGCGCCGCCGCCAGCCCGTCCGCGTCGTCGAACATGCGCCGCCCGGAGCGCCGCTCCGTGACGCCGTCGGTGACGCACAGCAGGGTGTCGCCGGGCGCGAGGACGAACGTTTCGCTGTCGTACGTCACGTCGTCGACGACGCCGAGCAGCACCTGGGAGGCCGCCGCGGGACGCACGCTCCCGTCGGGCCGCAGTACCAGCGGCAGGGGATGTCCGGCGCAGGCCAGCGTGCAGCGCGCCCCGCCGCCGTCCCCGGGCGCGAGCGGCACCAGTTCGCCGTAGAGCAGCGAGAGGAAGCGGGGCTGCGGCGCCGCGTCCCGCAGGGCCAGGGGGCCCAGCAGCGGGCCGCCCGGCGTGACGGGAGCGCCCGCCGAGGCCACCGCCATCCGCGCCGTCGCCTCCGCCGCCTCCACCGCGTCGTCGAGCAGCAGCCCGTTGAGCCGGCCCAGCACCTCGCCCACCGACCGCCCCTCGCGCGCGAGCAGCCGCAGCCAGGGGCGGACGAGGCCGGTGACGACGGCCGCCTCGGGGCCGTTGCCCTGGACGTCGCCTAGCGAGAACGACCAGCTGCCCTTCACCCCGGGGAAGACGTCGTAGAAGTCGCCGCCGGCCACGCCCTGCCCGCGCGGCTCGTAGACCAGCGCCCTCGCCACGCCCGGGATGTCCGCCATCTGACCGGGCAGGAGCGCCCGCTGGAGGACGTGGCTGATGGTGGCCTGCCGCGTGTACTGGCGTGCGGCGGCCACCGCCAGCGCGACCCGGCGTACGAAGTCCTCGATCAGGCCGGTGACCTCGTCGGGCATCCGCTCCAGCGCCGCCCGCCCCAGCATCAGCGTCCCGAGCCCGCGTCCGCCGGCGATCAGCCGGTACGCGACCGCCGCGCCGTCACCGGCGGGGCCGCCGTCGCCGCCCTCGGCGCCGTCCGTGCCGTCGGCGGCCTCCGGAGCGGGTACGCCCGGCCACGGCACGGGCACCGGCCCGCCGCGCGCGGACTCCGGCAGCGCGGGCGGCGGCTCCTTCTCGACGTGCCGGCGCAGTTCCTCGATGCTGGACTCGCGCTGGTGCCAGACGCGGGACAGGCGCGGCGCGGCGCCCTCCTCCTCCAGCCACACCGCGCACCAGTCCGCGAGTCTCGGCACGAGGAGCTGCGCGGCCAGCGCCGCGATCATGTCCTCGTCGAACTGACCGGTCAGCAGGTCGGACGCCTCGGCCAGGAAGGACAGCGCGCCCCGGTTGATCCAGTCGCTGTCGTACTCGCGCGCCGACCGCCGGGGCACGGGCGCCAGGATCTCGGCGGCGCGCAGACCGCGTTGCAGCGCCTGCTCGGGGCTGTCGGCCGGCCCGGCGTGCGCGGCCGCGGGTACGCCCTCGATGGCGATCCGGGCCCACACGGTCTTGAGGCCGGTGCGGTAGGTGACGCCCCAGCACGACGAGAGGGCGGCGACGAGGTGCAGGCCGCGCCCGAACTCCAGGCCGCCGGTGGCGGGCGATCCGCCGGGCTCGTTGCGCACGACGCGGGCGGGGTGGTGGTCGGAGACCTCGACGACCAGGGCGGCCGGGTCGTCCTCCGTCGCCTCCTCCAGGTGGCAGACCAGCTCGACGTTGGTGCCCGCGTGGACGACGGCGTTGGTCACCAGCTCGCTGACCAGGATCACCGCGTCGTCCGCGACACGGCCGGTGAAGCCCTCGGCGGCCGGCAGGCCGAGCCCGGTCCACTCGGCCAGCGCGGCGCGGACGAAGCGCCGCGCGGCGGCCGGCGCGAGCGGGTTCCCGGGCAGGCTGGTCCAGGCCGCCGCCTGCGGATCGGGCAGCCCGGCCGGCAGGTGCGTCGGGCGGTACGTACTCTTCCGCTGCCTCGGAATGGACCCCACTGTGCGGCTCCCCGTCGGTTCTCTGCTCACGCCGCTGACGACAAGGAACAGAGTGACAGACGGATGCCGCGCATAAGCACCGAGTCACCGAAGTGGCCGTAACGAGTCCGGGTGACGGGCCGGGAAGGGGCGGCGGGCGGGACCGTGTGCCGGTCC